>JAHCIE010000321.1 GCA_026129385.1 Anaerolineae bacterium | reverse complement strand
CACGACCTGGACCGTCGGCCGGGCGAGACGCTTCTCCTGGCCCTGAGCGCTTTGCCGCTAGGGCGGGACGAGGGCGCTCGCGTCGCGCTGCTGGATGCGGCGGCGACCTACGTCTCTCGCGATGACCTCGCCCGCATCCCACCCGGCGGCTTCCCGCCGACGGCTCTGCACGCCTGCTTCGACGGCACGTCCTGCGTCGCCGTCGCGGAGTTCGCCGACTGGCTGTGGGGCGAGACGGACACGGTGTTCCTCGACCTCGACGACGAGATCGAGGTGCTCCACGCCGAGTGGACCCGCGAGAATGTGCTGGACCTGGCCGCCCAGTGGCAGCGGGCGCTGGCCATCTTGGGCCGCATCGACGACCTGGTGGCGTGGCTCGAGACCGACCCGACCCCGCGCTTCGGCCAGCTTCTCGATGCGGGGCTCGGCTGTGACGCGCGCCTGATCTACGAACGCACGCGGAGGTTGTATGCCTGCGAGATCACTGAAGAGGGGCTTGTCGTCATCCCCGACGACGAGCCAGCCCACGTCGCCCTACCGCTGGGCGCTCCCGCCTGAGGTCGAGGCGGAGGCAGACCCCCTCCACCTGCGCCTCGACTTCCACGCTGAGAGCGTCGTCCTCCACGACCACGGCGAGGGCGTGGCGCGGACGCGCCTCGTCTCCGCCCTGGACATCGCTCACGTCCTGGCCCGCGAGCTGGACCTGACGACGGGCATCCTCCCGCCCGATACCCTGTGGTGGACCAAGACGGCGCTAGGTGTCCACGTGGCCGTGTGGCGGGAAGCGCGGGTGTGGACCGTGCGGCTGCGAGAGCAGTACGACGCCCGGCCGCGCCGTCTGCGCCTGCCCATGCCGGGCCTGGTCTTCGTGTGCCTGCCCGCGCGCCAGCCGCCCTACGTCTTCGCCGCGAAAGCGCGGCCCCGCTCGCCGGACGACCGGCTCTACCACTGCCCCACGTACAACGTCTTTGCCACGGGGCGCATCTGCACCGGCTCCGAGGTCTTCCCTGCCGACCCGTCCCGCGTGCCCGACGCCTTCTTCCGTAGCCACTTCTCGCCCCACGCCGGTCAGGGCAAGTCCCAGCGCTACCCCGACGACATCGGCCGGCTCTGGGCCGAGCTGCACCGCCAGCCCGCCTACCCACTGGACGACCTGGTCGAGCATGTGCAGGTCGCCGACGCCATGCGGCTGGGAGACTAGCGATGCGCCTCGTCGACTACCTCGTCGCGCGCGACGGGCCGCCCGCTCCCAGCGGACTTGCCTACGACTACGTCGTGGCGGCCGACGGCCTGTGGGTCCAGGCCGAGAACGGGCATCTCGCCGCCCGCGTGCCGGTCGCCCACTGTGAGGTCCGCGGCCTGGCCGCCCTCCACCCGGTGTTCACCCTCAAGCACGGGCGCGTGCCCGACGCCCTGTGGGCGCACATCGTCGACGTGGCGCAGGCGTGGGCGGCCGAGGGCCAGGAGGTGCTGCTGACCGTCCGCTACACCGAGCGGCTCGGCTACCACCTGGTCGTGCCGCGGCAGGCGACCACGGCGACGGAGGTGGCCTACCTCCCCGCGCCCGACGTGGTACTGGAGGTCCACTCTCACCACCGCTACGACGCGCGGTTCAGCCCGACCGACGACGACGACGAGCAGCGGCTGGCCGTGTACGGCGTCCTGGGCCGCCTTGACCAAGAGCAGCCAGAGGTCGCGCTGCGCGTGGGAGTCTACGGCGCCTTCATCCCCGTGCCCTGGGAGGATGTATTCGAGGGGGGCCGGGGCGAGTTCCGCGACGCCCACTTCGACCCTGAGACGCGGGAGGCGGATGATGAGCTACTTCATTGACCCAAGCCCTGTCTACGACGGGCGGCGATGGGTGGCATCTGAGAAGGAGGCGACCATCGTGCTGGTCGGCTGCGGCGGGACGGGGAGCTTCCTGGCCGAGGCGATCTGCCGCCTGCTCATCGGCCGCGACGCCGACCTCTACCTGGTGGACATGGACCGGGTCGAGGCGCACAACGTGGCGCGCCAGTCGTTCGACGCGGCGGATGTGGGACGCTTCAAGGCGCAGGTCCTCGCCGAGCGGCTCGCGCGCCGCTTCGACCGCACCATCGGCTACTCCGTCCTGCCCTACAACCGCCAGGTGCATGCCCAGGTCTTTCGACCCGCCAGCCGTCTCAACCTGCTCGTGGGATGCGTCGACAACGCCGCGGCTCGCGCCGCCATCGCTGAGACCCTCACGGCGTGTCACAGCGACGTGTGGTGGCTGGACGCCGGGAATGGCCACAACGCCGGCCAGGTGCTGCTGGGCAACGCCCTGCGCCCCGAGGCCCTCCGCGGCGCGTTTATCCCCCACCTTGGTCTGTGCCGCGCCCTCCCCGCGCCCAGTCTGCAACGCCCCGACCTCCTTGATGCGCCGCCTGCGCCTCAGCCCGCGCTCGACTGCGCGGAAGCCGTCGCGCACGCGCTGCAAGGTCCGACCATCAACCAGATCGTGGCGGCGGTAGCCGCGACCTTCGTCGAGAAGCTGCTCAACGGTACCTGCGGCTGGATGGCCGCGTACTTCGACCTCGACGACGGCACGCTGCGCTGCCTGCCGGCCGAGCCGGGCTTCGTGGCGAGTCTCGTGGGTTTGCGCCCCAACTCGCTCACGCAGCGAGTGTAAGGCGAGAGCCAGATGGCTGAGCAACCAGGGCTGCCCATCCTCCAGGCGGGCGGCTTCAGCGCCAGCGTCGACGCCTATGCCTGGGAACCCGACCCCGACCAGGGTCAACGCTTGATGCGCCTGTGGTTCCTGTCGCTTCTCGGTCCACAGCAGGCTGTCAAGGCCTTGTGGGCGCGGCTGGTCAAGGGCGAGATCGCGACCCTGAGCGTCGAGACCCTCGGCCAGGCGCGCTTCTGCCGCCTGGCGCCCGACGGCCCACAGGGCTGGCGCTTCCTCACCGCCAGCCTGCCGATCGCCGCGGGCTACCAGGGCGTGCTCGTGCCCCAAGTCGCCTGCTACAGCCACGAGGCCCTGGACTTCCTGCTCCTGCCCTGCGACAGCCACGCGGCGACCTGCATATCGCTTCCTCAATCGGCGTGTCGACCTGCCGCTTCACCCCACCTGGGCCAACTGGCTCTGGCAGCGGGCGCTGCTGGCAGGCGAGGCCACGCCACTGGAGGCGCTGGGTCTCCTGGCCTACCGCTGTCAGCCCCAGCTCGACACCCTCCGCGATGACCTGACGAAGGCAGTGCGACACCGAACCCTGGATGCCCCTGACGAGGCATAGCCAGCGGCAAGAAGGAGATCAAGATGGCTCGACTCGAGTCCGCCGCTAAGGCGGGCTACTACCGCACGCCACCGGCCGTGGCCAGGGCGCTTGCCCGCCACCTGGCGCCCGTGCCCCACAGAGGGCGGCAGGTGGTTCGCCTCCTGGACCCATGCGCCGGAACCGGCGAGGCCGCCGCGCACATCGCCCACGCCCTGGGCGCCGAGAGCTTCGGCATCGAGCTGAACGCTGAGCGCGCCGAGGTGGCCCGCTCCCATCTCGACCACGTTCTCGCCACCAGCGCCTTCTCGCTGCGGCTGGCCCACGGTGCCTTCTCGTGCCTGTTCCTCAACCCGCCCTACGACACTGACGACGAGAAGCGGCGGCTCGAGCACGCCTTCCTGACGAGCCTGACGCGGGCGCTCTGCCCTCAGGGCGTCCTCGTCTTCCTGATCCCCCAATGCCGCCTCGTCCTGTCGGCTCGCTACCTGGCCGCCCACTACGCCGACTTCGCCGCGTACCGCTTCCCCGACCCGGATTACGCAGCGTTCCAGCAGATGGCGCTGCTGGCCCGGCGCAAAGGGCGGCCCACTCCCGCCCCCGACGCCGAGGCGCGTCTCGTTGCGTGGAGCCAGGACGACTTGCCGCCGTTGCCCGAGGCCCCTGACGACGCAGCGGCGTGGACGGTGCCGGCTGTGCCGCGGGGCGACGTCCTGTTTGCCTCCCTCTTCTTCGACCCGCTCCAGGCGGCCGCCGAGGCGCGACGGCGAGGCGTGTGGGCGCAGCCGCAGCTGACGGAGCATCTCTGGCCCGCCGACGAGGAACGGGTGCGCCCCCTCATGCCGTTGCGTCGGGGCCACCTGGCGCTCCTGATTGCGGCGGGCCTGCTCAACAACGTCGTCCTGCGCCACGGCGGGCAGCGCATCCTGGTCAAGGGGCGTACCCACAAGGTGATGATCCCCGTCGAGACCGACGACGAGACCACCCAGATCGAGCGGGAAGTCCTGCGCACTACGGTCATGACCCTCGACCTCATGACCGGCGCCCTTGAGACGGTTGAACAGGGCAGCGAGACGCCGCGCGTCGCTTCGCCAGCCACCCCGTGAACCTCGCCACCTTCCTCGATACCTACCGCGATGCCCTGGCGCACGCGGTGATCCAGGCCTATCCGCCCCTCTACGATGCCCAGGCCCGCCAGGCCTCGGCGTTCGACCTGCGCCGTCTCCTGCGGCGGCCGCTGGGCGCTCAG
>JAHCIE010000320.1 GCA_026129385.1 Anaerolineae bacterium | reverse complement strand
CGACCAGCGGCGGGCGTCCCTCCCGCACGGCGGCGACGAAGTCGGCCAGTTGGCGGCGGTGTGGCTCCACATGGATGCCCATCGGGTCCGACGCGCCGCTGCCCATCGCCGTCTCCAGAGCAAGCATACGGGCTTCCTCATCAGGCGACCCATCCGTCAACTGCCAGCGAATGATACGGCCCTCCTCCAGCCCGATACTCCCCCTGTCGCCGTGAAGCATCACCCGCGCCGGGTCGCCGGGCCACGCGCTCGTAGCGGCCTGAATCACCCCCAACGCGCCGTCGCGGAAGGCCAGCATCGCCACGGCCGTGTCCTCGGTCTCCATGCGGTGCGCGAGCGTTGCCACGCGGCCTACGACACTCGCCACAGGCCCGGCCAGGTAGCGCAGCAGGTCCAGGCTGTGTATCGCCTGGTTCATCAACGCCCCACCGCCGTCAAGCCGCCAGGTGCCGCGCCAGCTGCTATTGTAGTAGCTCTGCGGCCGCCACCACGTGATAGCGGCCTCGGCGCTGGTGAGCCGCCCCAGACGTCCACCATCGATGGCAGCCTTGACGTGGGGCACCCCCGCGCGGAAGCGTGTCGGGAAGATGCAGGCGAGTTGGACGCCTGCCCGCTGCGCGGCCTCGATGATGGCGTCCACGCGCGGGACGGTGATCTCCAGCGGCTTCTCTACGACGAGGTGCTTGCCCGCGCGAGCCGCCGCCAGGGCGATCTCGCCGTGGGTTCCGCTCGGCGTGCAAACCACCACCACATCGACGCCGGGGCGCGTGACAGCATCGGCGTAGTCGGGGGTCCAGTCAGCAGCGTGGGCGACGGCCAGGGCACGGCCGCTCGCCTCCGTGCGGCTACAGATGACGGCCACCCGCGCCTCGGGTATCGCACTGAGAGCTTGGGCGTGAACGCGGGCAATATTACCCGCGCCGACAATGGCGAAGCGCAGGCCTGACACTCGGTTACCCCCACACCCGCTGAATCTTGGTGGCGGCTTCGACGATGCTATCCATGTCTTCGGTATCGCCCAGGAGCACCGTCTGCGCCAGCCACACTATCTCACTTGCCAGAGCCTCGACCACCGGCAAATGGGGCGGCGTGTAGTCGCCATCCAGGGCCGCCAGGGCATGCTGGATAGCCGGCGCACGGTAGAGTGGGATGTAGCCCGCGCTGCACGGCGTCACCCCCTCGGCCTGCAAGGCCGCGATGAAATCCCCGCGCGGCCGACCACCGAAATACCGCGCATCATAGCGTACCATGAACAAATGCCAGGCATTGCGGGTGACACGCGGGTCGAGCGGTAGGGGTGTCAAGCCGGGTACGCCGGCCAGCGCCGCGCCGAGATACGCCGCGTTGGCGTCCCGGCGCTGCATGTGCTCGGGCAAGCGTTCCAGCTGCACGCGCAGAATCGCCCCCTCCCACTCTGGCAGGCGCAGATTCGAGCCGAGACGCTCGTGCTGATACCAGCCCCCGTCGCGTATCCGCCCTACGTTATGGAGCGACCAGCACAGGTCGGCCAGCCCTTCGTCGTTGGTGACGACGATGCCGGCCTCACCGGCTGTGATATTCTTGCTCGACTGGAAGCTGAAGGTTCCCAGGTCCCCCAACGCGCCCACACGCTGCCCACGCCACTCGGCCCCCCACGCCTGACAGGCATCCTCCAGCACATGCAGGCCGTGCCGTTGCGCCGCCGCGAGAACGGCATCCATGTCAGCCGGCCGGCCACCAATGTGCACCGGCGCGATGGCCCTGGTACGCGGCGTAATGGCAGCCTCGATCAGAGCCGGGTCGATGTTGAGACTATTGGCGTCCACATCCACGAACACCGGCCGCGCGCCCACAGCCAGCGCGGCGCTGGCCGTGGCAATGAAGGTGTAGGGGCTGGTGATCACCTCGTCACCCCATCCGACACCCAGGGCTTGCAACGCAACCTGGAGCGCCAGCGTGCCGTTGGGCACGCAGATACCGTAGCGCGCTCCCTGAAAGGCCGCAAACTCGTCCTCAAAAGCGCGTACGTGTACGCCCAGCCGCGTGCCCCAGCGCCGCGAGTGAAGCACATCCAGCAAGGCACGTTCCTCGCGCTCATCGTACATGGGCCACACCGGCCAGGGTTGGGTACGGACTGGAGCGCCGCCTTCGACGGCAAGGGTGGGGGTCTTGGGGGTCATCGCTGTAAATCTCGCGCAGATCTTGATGGCTAGCGCCGCGCCACGGCCGAGCGGATTATAGCGGATGCCCCGCAGCGTGTCAACGATTCTGCTCCATCGCCCATCAAGCCCCACGGCAGCCGGCGCTCCGCTTCAGGCCGCCTTATCATTGTTTCCTCAACCTGGCAAAACTTAGTAGAATGTAGCCCACGCCGGGCATTTCCGGTCCACCCGTCGCCGCCACAAGGAACCCGCGTGTCCGAAAACGACCAACTCCAGCAAGCCATTCAAGCGCTGGAAGCGCAGCGCAGCGCTCTGGGTGACGCGGTTGTTGACGCCGCTCAGGCAACGCTGCGGGCCAGGCTCGCGGACCTGGAGTCTGCGGCCGCGCCGGCCGAGCAGCGCGGCCAGGTCACGATTTTATTCGCTGATATCGTCGACTTCACCGCCCTGGCGGAGACCATGGACGCCGAGGATATCCGCGACCTCGTAGATAGCTTCTGGCAGCGGATGGATACCGCGATCAAGAACCACGGTGGCGGCATCGATAAGCACATCGGCGATGCCGTCATGGCTGTGTGGGGTGCGCGCGCGGCCCGCGAGGACGATCCGGAGCGGGCGGTACGAGCAGCGCTGGCGATGCAGACGGAGGCCAAAGCCTTCGCCGCCGAGTCGGCGAACCCGCCCCTGCGCATCCGCATTGGCATCAACACCGGGCCGGTTCTGATTGGGGCCGTGGGGACGACGGGCGAGAATACCGTCATGGGCGACGCTGTCAACACCGCCAGTCGCCTGGAAGAGGCGGCGCCGAGCGGTGAAGTCCTCATCTCCCACGACACGTACCGCCACATCCGGGGCATCTTTGATCTCATCCAACAGCCGCCCCTATCCGTCAAGGGCAAGACCCGCCCCATCGCCACGTATGTGGTGCGTAGCGCGAAAGCGCGCCCCTTCCGCACCGTTACCCGTGGTGTCGCCGGGCTGCATACCCATACCGTCGGTCGTCACGACGAGTTGGCTCGTCTGCGGGACGCCTACGCCGTTGCCTTCGAGGGACGCCAGATCGCCTGGGCGCAACTGGTCGGCGAGCCTGGCGTTGGGAAGAGTCGTCTACTGGACGAGATAGCAGATTGGATGGACGTGCAGCCAACACCCTTCCGCCTGTTTCGGGGTCGCGCCTTCGCTGGCGATGACCGCCAGCCCTTTGCCCTGATTCGCCGCCTATGGTTCGATCGCTTCCAGATCGCCGAGGATGCGCCGCGCGTCGAGGCCGAGGCTGCCTGGACGCGCGCCTATACCGAGCTTCGCGGCGCTGCCGACGATGAGGCCGCCCATGCCCTGGGATTACTGGTTGGGCTACCCTTCGCCGACAGCCCCCACATCGGCGCTCTCCGCGACGACCCCAATCAGGTCAAAGGGCGCGCTCTGGTCGTCAGCCGCGACCTCTTCGACACGATCCGCCGTGACCGCCCGGTCGTGATTCTCCTGGAGGACCTCCACTGGGCGGACGCCTCGTCATGGGAATACCTCATCGCCACGATGCTGACCGACGCCGACGACCATTTGCCCCACGGCCTGCTACTAATCGGCACTGCCCGCCCCGAGTGGGAGCCGCCCCGCGCCCTGTTGAACAACCCTGGCTACCAAGAATTGCGGCTGGGGCCGCTGTCGACCGATGCCTCACGGGAACTGGCCCGCGAGTTGCTGGACAGGGTGGAAGGCGCGCCAACCGATCTGGTAGACCTCATCGTGGAGCGCGCCGAGGGCGTCCCATACTTCGCGGAGGAGATGGTCAACTGGCTCATCGACCAGGGGGTCATCGAGCAAATGGGGGACACGTGGCATTTTGCGCCTGATCGCCTTCAGGCCACCCCCCTCCCCGCTACCCTGCAACACCTGCTGCTAATACGACTCAGCGCACTGGGCGACAGCGATCGCACTACACTCCAGCGAGGCTCGGTCTTTGGGCGCAACTTTTGGACAGACGGCGTTACTGCCCTCGGCGCAAAGGATGCCGCGACCGCACTGGCGGATCTCCAGCCGCGTGGCTTCGTCGTGCCCCAACCGCAGGCCAGTCTGCAAGGCGAAGCCGAATGGAGTTTCTATCACGCTCTGCTGCGGGACGTGACCTACGAGAGCATCCTGCGTCGCGAGCGGGCCGCCCTGCACCAGACGGCCGCCTATTGGCTTGAGAGCCAGGCCCAGCGCGCCAACCGCCTCGATGAGTTCGCTGGCCTGCTGGCCCAAAACTGGGAGCGAGCCAATCGCAACGACCTGGCCGCCCAATGGTACGTGCGAGCCGGCGAAGGCGCCCTGGCCCAGGGCGCCCCTCGGGACGCACGTACCTTCAT
>JAHCIE010000032.1 GCA_026129385.1 Anaerolineae bacterium | reverse complement strand
GGAAACACTGTATGTGTCATGGTCGGAAATCCTTTGCGAACGGGACAGCGGCGAATAGCTGCCAGGAGTAATAAGAGCCGCCATGATGAACGGGGGTTGATTCGGCTCTGCCCTAATTCTAGTACCATGACGCGCCGCGTTACAAACTTTCATAAAAAGAGGCGAGCGAGCGCCAGGTTCGACGTCCCGCTCGCCTCTCTGCTACGTCGGTTGGAGGCTAGGCGCGGCTCAGCTCACGGCGCAGACCCAAGCCCACCAGCGCCAGCGTCAGGCCCAACGCAGCCACCAGCCCACCACTCACGGGCGCGCCGCCAGTCGTCGGCAGTTGCGCGGGCGCGTTGGCCGCCAGGCTGATCACGCCGCACGCAATGCGCGCCCCCGAGTTGCCCGCCGGATCCATCTTCTCGTCGTCCGCGCTGGCGTGGATGACCAGCGCCGCCCCATCGGCGTCGAAGATATTGGCTGGCGCGCCCGCCGCGAAGGTGATCGCCGTGTCCAGGTAGTCGAAGGTCCCCTTGCGGTCCGCCCCCACCTGGAGGTTCGGCGCGTCGCCGGCGTGCGGCCCGGCCGGGTTTTGCAGGCCATGCTGCTTGGCTGTCGGGTTGAAGTGGCCGCCCGCCGTCGAAAAATCGGGCGGGTCGCACTTGCCCACCGTGTGAACGTGGATACCGTGGAGACCTGGCTCCAGGCCGGTGACCTGCGCCTGAATGCGCACGCCGTTTGCCTGCTGGGTGAGCGTCGCCGTACCCACCACCTGGCCATCCTTGTCCTTCAGCTCGGCCGTCGCCTTCTGCCCTTCGTTGGCCTGCCCACCCTGGGCAGCAACCCCGCCAACGACCACGAACAGACTCAGGAACAGCAGCATCCCGATCCTCATCATGCGTCTCACGGCGTAGCCTCCTGGATACGGGTGGAGTACAGTCGGGGGATAATAGCCCGGCGTCCTCATTCGGTCAACTGCTATACGCCGACGCGCGTCCGCTCCACAACAAGGCCCCCAGCCATACCCACACCGCCCCGAAGGGCACGCCCAGCCAGGCCCGCGCGTCCTCCGTATTGAAGGCCAGCAAGAGCAAGGCGGCCAACGCCAGCGCGAGGAGAGCCGCGCGGGGCACAGCCCCCTGACGTAGCAGGTCAGCCGCCAGGACGACGATGCCCACAATCATGGCGAGAAAAGAAACGACAAAAACTAACCACGCCAGCTCTACCCAGCTACTTAGCACGGCCGTGATGGGAGCCAGGAGTGATCCGCCTAGCGCCAGGGCAAACCCCAGCCGTCCCAGGCTGCTCGTTACCCCTCGATAGCGGGCCATCAGCCCCGCCAGCCCCACCATGATCAGCAGCATAGCGGCGAGCAGCAAGGGCATCAAATCGCCGGTCTCGCGGTCCGCGACGTTGGGTACGCCGGGAAACCGCATCGCCATCACCGTCATCGCCCACATCCACACCAGGCCGCCGAGCATCGCCGCCGCCCCACCCCACCGCACCCATGTCGAAGCCGTCATGCCGAAGCCCTCCTCTAGCCGCTCCTTACCGGCCGACACCGTCGTATCGGCCAGGGTTGCCAGCCACAGCGCCACCATCCTCGACCGCCCCGCGCCTCGCGCGTCCCGGTAACAGTCGCCGAAGACCTGAGCCATCTCGCCACCATATTCCGCCCGAAATCCAGGCGGATAAAGATGCAACAGCCAGTCGAAGACTCGTTCCGACGAGAGGGAACGCATCAGCCACCTCCCCAGTTGAAGAGCGACGTCTCCCCGCTCAGCACATGCTTCGACCGCGCCGACCGCACCAGCCGGTCCAGGCGTTCCGCCTCGGCGCGCACCACCCGCTGCCCAAAGTCGGTCAGGCGATAGTAACGCCGCCGCTCGTCGTCCGAGGCCGGATCGGGGCGTGTCCCGCTCTCCTCAATGAGGTCATCGGCGAGCATGCGCTTAATGGAGCCGTAGAGCGTCCCCGGCCCCAGGCGCATCTGGCCGTCCGTCAACCTCGCCACCTCCTGCATGATACCGTAACCATGCAACTCACCGTCCACCAACGTCAGCAGAATATGGAATACCGCCGGCGTCAGCGGAAGCATGTCCTCAGGCCTGCGCGCCAACTGTTGCATCCCGCCCTCCCAACTCTAACCGCGCCAGATATATCCGTGGTCGATATAATACCAGAGCCGCCGCGTATTGTCAAGGGGCGACAGCGGCGATTTTCAGGCGCTATCGGAAACCGGACCGGTCACCCCTTTTTCGGACGCAATTCTGGTTGACAGCACGCAACGATGCTGATATAATGACCGAACAATTTCGCCCCCAGGCCAGGCAGAATCGCTGTGGATTGAGAGAAGTTCCCTTGATGTACTAACGTCTCCCCGCTGAGACTGATCCGCGACGCTGACGGTCGCCTGCGCGCACTCCCTGCGCGCCCGGCGGCCTTGTCTTTTTTACAGGAGCGACGCATGGACCCGCATCAGACTCTGCCCCACACCCCTGACCAGAGCATCCTACGCCGTACCCTGTATGATCCCTGGTTCGAGCACGACGCCTGCGGCATCGGCTTCGTCGCCGATGTCGAAGGCCGCGCCAGTCACGCCATCCTCAGCCAGGGCCTACAGGCATTGAGCAACCTGGCCCACCGTGGGGCCGTGGCCGCCGATGGCAAGACCGGTGACGGCGCAGGCATCCTGACGCAGCTGCCGCGCAAGCTGCTGGGCCGCGAGGCCGCCCGCCTGGGCTGGGGCGGCTCGCCCGACGACCTGGCCGTCGGGGTCTTCTTCCTGCCGCGCCGCAAGTGGGCCGAGCAGGGCCGCTGTCGTGACATCATCGAGGCCACGCTGGAGCGCCACGAGCTGCCCTTCCTCGGCTGGCGGCCGGTCCCCATCAACGTTGCCGCCCTGGGCCAGCGCGCCGCCGATACCCGCCCCGACATCCAGCACGCCCTCATCGAGCGCCCCGCCCACTGTAAGAGCCAGATGGAGTTCGAGCGCGCCCTGTACCTGGCCCGCCGCGACATCGAGGCGCAGGCGCAGCGCGAGGGCATCCAGGGCTTCTACGTCCCCTCGATGAGCTGTCGCACTATTGTCTATAAGGGTCTCTTCGTCGCCCCCCAACTGCCCGAATTCTACCTCGACTTGCAAAACCCCGACTACGAAACCGCCATCACCGTCTTCCACCAACGCTACAGCACCAACACCTTCCCCAACTGGGAACGCGCTCAACCGTTTCGCGGTGTATGTCACAACGGCGAGATCAATACCCTGCAAGGCAACATCAACTGGATGCGCGCCCGCGAGGCCGACCTGGCCTCCCCCGTCTGGGGCGCAAGCATCAACCTCCTCAAGCCAGTCATCGACCTGAGCGGCTCCGACTCGGCCATGCTCGACAACGCTCTGGAGATGCTCAACCTGTCGGGCCGCGCGATGCCCCACGCCCTCATGATGCTCGTCCCCGAGGCCTGGGAGAAGCTCGATCTGCCACCCGCCTGGCGCGATTTCTATGCCTACCATGCCGGCATGATGGAGCCGTGGGACGGCCCCGCCGCCCTCACCTTCACCGACGGCACAGTCGTCGGCACGCTCTTGGACCGCAATGGCCTCCGTCCGGCGCGCTTCGTAGTGACCCATGACGGCCTGGTCGTAGCCGCCTCTGAGGCGGGCGTGCTGCCCATCGCCGAAGAGCGCATCGCCCATAAGGGTAAGCTCGGCCCCGGCCAGATCATCGTCGTTGACACCGCGCGCCACGCCATCCTCCACAACGAGGCCCTCAAGGACGAGTTGGCCACCCGCCAACCCTACGGCGACTGGGTCCGCGCTGGGACTGAGCGCCTCCGCGAGACGGACTGCGAACCCCTGCCCCTGGGCGAGGGCACGCTGACCACCCTCCAGGCGGCCTTCGGGTACACCTCTGAGGAGTTGACCGCCGTGCTGCGCCCGATGGTGCAGGACGCCGCCGAAGCCGTGGGGAGCATGGGGGATGATACGCCCCACGCCGTGCTGTCCGACAAATACCGCCCCCTGTACAACTACTTCAAGCAGCGTTTCGCCGAGGTTACTAACCCGCCCATCGACCCCCTGCGCGAGGAGCAGGTGATGTCGCTGTGCGCGCGCCTGGGCCGTCGCCCGAATATCCTGGGCGAGGGACCGGAGCATGCCCACCTGCTGCACCTCGACACGCCCTTCCTGACCGACGAGCAGGTCGCCACCCTGCGCTGTCACCCCGATGAGGCCTTCCAGAGCGTGACCGTGCGCGCTCTGTTCAAGGTAGATGTGGGTAGCGACAGCCTGGAGCGGTCGGTCGCTGCCATGTGCTCCCAGGCCATCCAGGCCGTCAAGGAGGGCAAGGGCATCGTCATCATCTCCGACCGTGGCGTCGATCGCCACTACGCCCCGATCCCCATGCTGCTGGCTGTCGGCGCGGTTCATCACGCCCTGCTGCGCCAGGGGCTGCGCATGCGCGCCTCCCTCGTCGTCGAGACTGGCGAGGCGCGCGAGGTGCACCATCTGGCGACTCTCATCGGCTACGGGGCCAACGCCGTGAACCCCTATCTCGCCCTCGCCACGGCGCGCCATATTGCCGAAGACGGCCACCTGCGCAACAAGGGCGTCGACCCGGCCAAGGCGGGCGAAGCATTCATCCACGCCGCCGAAAAGGGCGTGCTCAAGATCATGAGCAAGATGGGCATCGCCACCGTGGATGCCTACTGCGGCGCGCAGATCTTCGAGGCTATCGGCCTCGATACCGAAGTCGTCGAGCGCTGCTTCACCCATACCCCCTGCCGCACCGGCGGCGTCAGCTTCCGCACCCTCGGCGACCGACAGTTGCAGCTTCACAAGAGCGCGTTCGCCCTCGCTGGTGAGGACGTCAAGCTCGACAACCCTGGCTTTTACAAGTTCAAGAAGGGCGGCGAGTACCACGCTATCAACCCCGCCTCAGTCCAGGCGCTTCAGAAGGCCGTCACCTACCCTGGCGCGCTCAACGGCGAGTTCAATGAAGGCTACCGCCTGTACAAGGTCTTCTCCAGCATGGTTAGCCGCCCCCCACGTCCCGCTGAGCCGCGCGACTTGATGGAGTGGAAGACGCGCCCCTCGATCCCGCTAGACGAGGTCGAGCCGGTGAACGCTATTCTGCGCCGCTTCTCCTCGGCAGCCATGTCCATCGGCGCGCTTAGCCCCGAGGCCCACGGGACAGTGGCGACGGCCATGACCCGCTTGGGCGGCCTGAGCAACTCCGGCGAAGGCGGCGAGATTCCTACCCGCTACGGGACCGAGGCCAACAGCGGCATCAAGCAGGTCGCCAGCGGTAGGTTTGGCGTCACGCCCTCCTATCTCATCAACGCCGACGAACTACAAATCAAGATGGCCCAGGGGTCGAAGCCCGGCGAGGGCGGTCAGTTGCCCGGGCACAAGGTCACCGTCGAGATCGCCCGCATCCGCCATACCATGCCCGGCGTGGCCCTCATCTCGCCGCCGCCCCACCACGACATCTACTCCATCGAGGACCTGGCCCAGCTCATCTTCGACCTGCGCCAGATCAACCCCCGCGCCCGCATCAGCGTCAAGCTCGTGGCCCAGTCGGGTGTGGGTACCATTGCTGCCGGCGTCGTCAAGGGTGGCGCGGACGTCGTCGTCGTATCGGGCCACTCTGGCGGCACCGGCGCGTCGCCCCTATCGTCCATCAAGAACGCGGGCCTGCCCTGGGAGATCGGTCTCGCCGAGACCCAACAGACCCTACTCATCAATGGCCTGCGCGACCGCGCCAGCCTGCGCACCGATGGCGGCCTGCGCACCGGCCGTGACGTCATCATCGCCGCCCTGCTCGGCGCGGACGAGTTCTCCTTCGGCACACTCGCCCTCGTCGCGGCGGGCTGCCTGATGGCTCGCGCCTGCCACACCAATACCTGCCCCGTGGGCATCGCCACCCAGGATCCGGCCCTGCGCGCCAAGTTCCCCGGCACGCCGGAGATGGTGATGGCCTACTTCCTCTACCTCGCCCACGAGGTGCGCGAATTGCTGGCCGAGATGGGCGCTCGCTCCCTGGACGAGATCATCGGCCGCACCGACCTGTTGCGTCAGACCCAAACGGGCCTGGCCGCTGCCGACCTGCTCGACCTATCGCCGGTGCTGGAGATGGTTGACCCCCACTCCCTGCGCCCCACGCGCCACGTCCCGCGCCCTGACCTGGACCCGCCGGCTCCCGATGGCTTGCAACAGACCCTGGTCGATGACGCGGCGTGCGCCCTGGACCGCGAGGCCCCTGTCCACCTCCGCTACCGCATCGCCAATACCGAGCGCACCATCGGCGCGACCCTGGCCGGCGAGATCGCCCGCCGCTGCGGCGACGACGGCCTGCCGCCGGGCACCGTCCGCCTCGACTTCGAGGGCACAGCGGGCCAGAGCTTCGGCGCGTTTGGCATCGAGGGCATGGTCCTGCGCGTGACCGGCGAGGCCAACGACTATGTGGGCAAGGGCCTCAGCGGCGGTGAGATCGCCATCCGTCCCAGCCCGCGCGCCACCTACGAGTGGAGCCAGAACACCATCGTCGGCAATACATGCCTGTACGGCGCAACCGGCGGCGCGCTCTACGCAGCGGGCCGCGCGGGCGAGCGCTTCGCCGTCCGCAACTCCGGCGCGGTGGCCGTCGTCGAGGGCGTCGGCGACCACGGCTGCGAGTACATGACCGGCGGCGTCGTGCTCGTCCTCGGCCCCACCGGCCGCAACTTCGGCGCGGGCATGACCGGCGGCGTCGCCTACATCCTCGACGAGGAAGCCGCCTTCCCGGCCCGCCTCAACAGCCAACTGGTGCGCCTGGAGCGGTTGGAAAAGTCCGACGACGTGCTGGCGGTGCGCTCGCTGCTCAAGCAGCACTTCGAGCGCACCGAAAGCCCGCTGGCGTGGCGGCTGCTGGCCCGCTGGTCAGAGACCCGCGACAAGTTCTGGAAGATCGCGCCGAAGGAGACCGCCGGCCGCCAGATGAACGAGGACGAAGGAACCCATGCCGACTGGCCCAGCACCGATGGCGGCCTGACCGCCGTCGCCAGCGTCGTCATGGGCCGCCGCGTGGGGTAGGCGGCGACCCGACCGAGGACGAAAGACGAAGGACCAACGGCGGCTGGCCCGTTGGTCCTTCTGGTTGTTTTCATGGCACAGGGCTAGGGGCGTCAGATCAGCCCACGCTCCTCCAACACTCTACAGAAGGCGTGGTGTGCAACTGATACGCATCAGCCTGCCAGGCATCCATGAGGCGCTTCATTGTGCCTTCATTGGCGATGGCTCCAGACGCGAGGGCGTTCGTGTCCAGCACCACCCTCAGCATCACGCGTCATCCGCCGGGCGCACTTGGTACTCTTCTCGAACCTCAGCGACAGCACGGTCGACTTGCCGCTCAATCTCGTCGGGCGAGACATTTGCAAAGGCCGCTCGCATCTCTGCCAGCACCGCACGACGCTCATCATCCGCGAGGGCCCGCATCTGCTGAGCGCGCAGGAAGAGGGCGAAGTCTAGCACTTCCGCCTGACGCGAACTTGGTAGTGTCCGCAAGACTTCGACGATCTGCGCCTCTACCCGTTGGGCATTCATGACAGCCTCCTCAAGGCAGTAACAACGTCCCACTCCCATTATAAGCGTCACCCGTCGCCCCGTCCAACCTCTTCCTTCGCCTTCGTAGCGAAACCTCCACCCAGTTTCCCGCTCGCACCCCTTGACACCTTTGATGCGGGGGGGTATCATAGACAGCAAGACACTGGACGATGTGTCCCATTAGCTGATATTGGGGGGACAAACAATGTTGAATAATGCAGCCGTTCATATGGAGCTAAGCACCGCAGCCTACGAGAGCGGGAACTTCGATCAGGCGATTGCTGAGATCAACCAGGTCATTCGTCTGTTCGAGCAGCAGCCGCCAGGCCCAGAGTGGAATCAGCAATTGGGTCTGGCTTATTGTGCGCGAGGGCAGACGCGCCAGAAGAAGGAAGACTACTCAGAGGCGATCGCCGATTACAATCGCGCTCTGGCCATCCTACCTTCGACTCCGGAAACAGTGGACGACGTAGCGACCTGCTACATGGAGCGCGGCGCGTGCTACATGATGAAGGGGCATGCGGACAACAATCCGCGCTTGCTCGAAGCGGCCGAGACCGACCTGAATTACGCCGTCAACCTCTACGAGGGGCGAGGAACAGACGCGCCCGGAGGCATCTATGCCAAACGCGGCCTCTTCTACTTCTTCACAGGGCGCCAGAAGCAGGCGGAGGGCGACTTGAAACGGGCGCAGCAGGCCGGCGTCACCATACCAGCCGAGGTTTGGGCCGAAGTGAATGCGGAGCAGTACGCAGACCTGGCCAAGGGAGTTGATGCAGGTGTCCCCTTTAGAAATAGGGGCTGTCTCGGGCCACTAGCGCTCATCTTTGTCATGTCGGTGGTTCTCTTCGTCCCGTTAGGTGTGTCCAACTTCTCAGTCACCGTATCTTACGGTCTCATAGCGCTGGGCATAGGGTGGTTTTTCTATGAAGTTATCCGCTCGGTGCGGCTCAGCAGCCACTCCAAGCAGGACAAGTTAGCCACTTTCAGCGCGCAGTACCCGGGCTTCGAGGAATACTACCGAACCCGCCAGCGAAACAGCCAGGCTCAGGCGAGAGCCAGACTGGCTAAAGGGGCACTCCTCGCTGGCGCGATTGGCGCGGCTACCGTCGGCACCATGGCCAAGCAGTCGTACGACGAGAGCTTCGGGCGCAAGTAGCCCGTCCACAATCGCTACATGCTACAAGGGAGGACAGAACCGTGATCACCGTCATCGTGCTCGACCACCATGGGCAACCAGTCCGTCATGCCCGCGTCCACATTAGCTGGGGAAGCGGCGGCTTCTTTGACACCTTCTCAAACGCGACAACTGGCGGGGATGGGGCCGCCTATATCAACACAGGTCCGGGAACGGGCACCATCTCCGTTGATGGACGTGAAGTTCGTCGCGGCTACCTGGAGGGGCAGATTATCGTTCAAGTGTGAGAACGCTAGCGCGTGTAGTAGTGGCCTGCAAGCAAAGCTCGGCAGACAGGGTGGGGCAGGTTAGGCCGCCACCCTGTTTCGTTTCCTCGGCGCCCACCGCGCTCCAACCCCCTTGGGAAGTTCCATGAGGGCAGGGTCATCTTGTCCTGACATCGCTCTGCCCGCCGCCTCATCTGGACATCCGGCCCCGATGCGCCTAGAATCGGACGGCCATCCAGGAGGTTGCATGTCCCCCTTCATCCCGCTCGCCTTCGAGCGCCTCTCGCCCGCCGACAGCCTCGCCCGTGCCGAGGCGTTCTACGCCACCCTGCGCCGCCGTCGCTCCGTGCGTCAGTTCTCGTCGGAGCCGCTGCCGCCGGGCCTGGTCGAGACGCTCATCCACGCGGCAGGGACCGCGCCCTCCGGGGCGAACCAGCAGCCGTGGCGCTTCGTCGTCGTTACCGATGCCGACCTCAAGCAGCGGCTACGCGCGGCCGCCGAGGCCGAGGAGCGCGAGTTCTACGCCCACCGCGCCACCGCTGAATGGCTGGCCGACCTGGAACCCCTCGGCACCGACTGGCGCAAGCCATTCCTGGAGGACGCGCCGGTGATCGTCGTCGTCTTTCGTGTCGACTACGAGCGCGTTGGGGACAAGGTGCGCAAGCATTATTACGTCCACGAGTCGGTAGGCATCGCCGTCGGCCTGTTCCTGGCTGCCGCACACACGGCCGGCCTGGTAACCCTGACCCACACCCCCAGTCCCATGGGCTTCCTGAATAGCGTACTGCGTCGGCCCGGCAACGAGCGACCCTTCGTCGTCATTCCCCTGGGCTACCCAGCCGACGACGCCGTCGTGCCCGACATTCACCGCAAGCCCCTCAACGCCATCATTCAGTACAACGATGACGCCCACGAGCCGGGCTGAGCCTCCCCCTTGGAGCCATGATGCAGCGACAACCCAACTCCCGCATGTGCTTCTGCTGCGGGCGCGACAATCCCATTGGCCTGCACCTGCATTTCGATTATGACGGCGAGTACGTCTGGACCTCGTTCACGCCGACCGAGGTTCACCAGGGCTACCCCGGCATCATGCACGGCGGTATCGCCTACGCCATCCTGGACGAGGTCATCGGCCGCACCGCCATCGCCCACGACCTGTGGGTCGTAACGGCCAAGATGGAGATTCGCTACCGCCAGCCCGTGCCGCTGGATCAGCCGCTTCGGGCGCGGGGCGAGATTCTAGACCGCAAGCGGCGGCTAGCGACGGCACGGGGCGAGATCACCCTCGCCGACGGCACAGTCGCCGTCGAGGCGACGGGAACCTTCGTCGAGGCCCCTCCCGATGTCAAGGCCGCGTGGGAAGAGGAAGCCAAGCACTGGTGGGTGGACGAGCCAGTCCCGTAGGGGCCGTGGCTAGGGCAGTGGGCGCGGCGAGAAAGTCAGCAGCAGGAGCACCACCGCCACTAATGCCCAGGCCCGCCGCCGAGGGTCGAGGGGCGTAATGTCGTCCTGCGGCGGAGGGTGGCGCAGCCCGATGAGCAGCGTCAGCACGGCGTAGACGGCCCACGTCGGCGCAAAGGGGATGAGGAGTACCAGCCCGACCCAGGTGGCCCGCGCCAGCCATACAGCCTTCGGCCCCAGCGCCGCATAGGCCAGATGGCCGCCATCGAGCTGGCCGATGGGCAGCAGGTTGATGGCCGTCACGAGCAGCCCCAGCCAGGCGGCGAACAGGAGCGGCGTAAACCAGTCGACCTGCACACCGTCGGCGAGTGGCCCGCGCAGCAGCCGCGCCAGCGCACCCGCCACAAGGGGCGGCTGGACGGCAACGGGCAGCGCGGCCAGGGGCGCGCTGAGCAGGCCAACGACGAGGATGGGCACGGCGACGGCCAGCCCCGCCAGTGGTCCGGCCAGAGCTACATCGAACAAGCTCGCGCGTCCGGGGACCGGCGAGCGCATGGAGATGAACGCGCCCAGAGTGCCCAGCCCCAGCGGCGGCGGCGGCGCGGGCAGGAAGTAGGGCAGGCTGATGAGCAAACCGTGGCGGCGGGCCGCGACGTAGTGGCCCATCTCATGCGCCCCCAGGATGAGCAGCAAGGCCGCCGCGAACGCGATGCCCGCCCCGCCGTGGGCGGCCAGCGCGTCCAGGATGCCGCCCAGGCTGAAGGCCAGCGGCCCAGACCGCGCCGCCTGGAGCAACGCGCCGGTGATGATCAGGGTGGCCGCCGTCAGCAACAGCAGAGCGAGATGCAGTCCCCAGCGTAGCGGCGCGGGGATCACTTCGGCAGCGGGTACGGCGATCACCAGGTCGTCGGCCCCGTCATCGGCCAGAAAGGGTGCGTAGCCCAGGCGGGCGAAAGGCGGCTGGAGAGCCGTGAGCGCCTCGGCGGCCGGCGCTGTCAACCGGCCATAGAAGCGCCAGGCGCGGCCATCGGGACCGCGTCGAATGTCGCGCGGCTCGAACACGTCGACCATGTGGCTGCGCAGCTCGAGGGCAAGCGTATCGGCTTCGGGGTGGCGCATAAGGGCGAGATGGGAGATTAGGGATTGGAGATGCTGACGCCAGGGATAGCTGAGGGCGCTGAGGCATTGTACTCAGCTGAGGCTGAGACACCAAATGCAACCGCGCGCCCCGTATCGGAGGCCGAGCGTCAGGCCGCGCTGGACGTCGTGCAGGCGCAGATTCGCGCCTGTCGCCTATGCGCCGAGGCGGGCTATTTCGTCGGCGCGCCGGTCGTCACGGGACGGCTGGGGGCGCGGGTAATGGTCATCGGCCAGGCCCCCTCCGAGGCGGCGGCCCGCGAGGACCGGCCCTTCGCCTGGCGCGACGGCCGGCCGCGCCCGCGCCTTTGGGACTGGCTGGCGAGCGTCGGCTGGCCTGAAGAGGAGTTTCGTGCCCTGGCCTACCTGACGCCCGTCACCAAGTGCTACCCGGGGCGCGCCCGTAGCGGCGAGGGCGACCGCCGCCCCACCGCCGCCGAGGTGCGCCTGTGCGCCCCCTATCTCGATCGCGAATTGGCGCTTGTCGACCCCGACCTCATTCTCACTGTAGGTACACTGGCCCTCGCTCGGCTGGGTATCCGCGCCCGCCTCGACGATGTGGTTGGGCAGACCCTGACGCTTGCGATCGCACAGCGCGAGCGCGTCGTCATCCCGCTGCCCCATCCCTCCGGCGTGAGCCGCTGGCTCAACGCCCCGGATCAGCAGGCGCGGCTGGCGGCGGCGATGGAGCGCATCCGCGAGACACGTGGACAGCTTGGCCTGTAGTGTACCTTTCCCTAGCGCGAGGTAGGCTCTATGTACATCACACCTTTCTCTGTTCCAATATTCCTGGATGTTATAGCCGTGCTCCTGTGGGCGTTGAGCGGGGCCATCGTCGCGACCCGGCGCGGCTTTGACCTGGTCGGCGTGTTTGCCATCGCTGTTGTAGCCTCAACGGGCGGCAGCATTATCCGCGATGGCCTGTTCTTGCAGCGTACACCGCCGGTGGTCACCAACCCCGCCTACCTGCCGGCCATCCTCATTGTCTCCCTGGGCGTGATCCCCTTCAGCCACTTGATTCATCGTTGGCGCTTCCTGGACCAGGGTGTCGGCATCATCGACGCCATCGGGACGCCTGCCTTCACCGTCCTGGGTACGGGCCTGGCCCTGGCAGCCGGCACCACCGTGCCGGGCGCGATGCTCATCGGGGCACTCAACGGCATCGGCGGCGGCATCCTCCGTGATATGTTGGTTGGTGATACCCCCGAAGTCTTCCGCCCCGGCCAGTTCAACGCCCTCGTCGCCGTCCTGGCCTCGGGCCTGTACATTCTGCTGCTGCAAGTTCTGGGCGCGTCCGACGCCCTCGCCGCGTGGTTGACCGTCGGCGCCTACTTTCTCACGCGCGTGCTCACGATTCGCTACAACTGGCACACTGTCGCCATGCAAGATGTGGATTACCCGGCGATCCCCGATAAATATCTACCTCGCCGCATCTTCCCGCGCCGAAAGGACGACTCGTGACCCCCACCTCGCCCCCAGCCGATGTCACCCTGTCCGATGTACTGGCCGCCCAGACCATCCTTGCCGGTAAGCTGCATCGTACGCCCATCATCGGTAGCGCGACGCTGACCGGCCTCGTCGGCGCGCCCCTGCATCTGAAGTTGGAAAACTGGCAGAAGACCGGCTCCTTCAAGCCGCGCGGCGCCCTCACCAAGATCGCCCGCCTCACCCCCGACGAGCGTAGGCGCGGCCTCATCACGGCGTCGGCCGGCAATCACGCCCAGGCGCTGGCGTGGGCGGCAGCGGCTGAGGGCGTCGCCTGCACCGTCGTCATGCCGGAGACCGCGCCGGCCGCCAAGCTGGCTGCCACACGCGGTTACGGAGCGCGAATCGTCCTGGAGCCGACGACCATGACGGTCATCAGCCGCGCCCAGGCCCTTGCCGAAGAACACGGCTACACCTTCGTCCCCCCCTTTGACGACCCCGCCATTGTGGCGGGCCACGGTACGACAGGGCTAGAGATCGTGGAAGACCTACCGGCGGTGGGAACGGTCGTCGTAGCGGTGGGTGGCGGTGGCCTGATCAGCGGCGTCGCCCTGGCCGTCAAGGCGTCGCGTCCCGATGTGCGTGTGATCGGCGTGGAGCCAGTCGGCGCGCCCGCCATGTGGGAGAGCCGTCGCGCCGGCCATGCGGTGCGGCTGCCGGGCGTCAAGACCATCGCCGATGGCCTGGCTGCGCCCTTCGCGGGTGAGCTAAACTATCGGCTCGTGGAGCGCTACGTCGACGACCTCGTAGTGGTCACCGACGAAGATATCAAGGCAGCGATGGTCTTGTTGTTGGAGCGAGTCAAGATTCTGGCCGAGCCGGGCGGGGCCGCCGCGCTGGCGGCTCTGCTAACCGGGGTAGCGCGCCCCGTCGCCGACCGCCCGGTCGTCGCCATCATCAGCGGCGGTAACATCGATGTAGCGCGGCTATCCCAGCTTCTGGGGTGAGCCTCGCCTCGCACCACGGCCACACGCCAGCGCGCCCGCGTAGGTTAGGCTACACGGGCGCGTTCCATCGCTCAGTGGCGTTGATTTAGCCAGCGGCTCGGCTATTCCTCTTCCTCGTCTTCCCCGTCTTCCTCGTCGTCGAAATACTCATCCTCCTCACCCCACTCCTCGTCCTCCTCCTCCCAATCATCATCCTCCTCGTCTTCCTCTTCCTCATCGTCCCACTTATCATCGTCATCCCACTCGTCGCCGTCGTCCCATTCTTCCTCGTCGTCCTCCCACCCCTCCTCATCGACGTCCGTCCACTTAGCCGACTCACCCTCGACGCTCTCGCTCGGCAGCTGCCACGCATCAACGCCCTCCTCAGGGGCATGAAGGCGAGTGGGGTCATCGGCGGTGGCCCGGGCAGCACGCAGAATCTCTGCCAGGATGTCGTAGGGTCCGGATTCCCGTTTGCCTTCGGACATGGCCATCTCCTCTGTCATGGGAATGGGGGCAAGCCCATCCCCATTATACCGAGACCAGGAGACGTTTGTAAAGGGGCAACCCCGCGAATTGCATCAATTTAGCGGGCTTTCGACACCACCGCGCCGAGGGTCGAGCGGGTCTATTCGTCTTGGGCAACCTCCGCCGTTATACTTCGGTACAGTGGTTGCTTCGCTCCATCGCAACCCGCCCCATCGACCTTTCAGGAGACACGATGACCGACTGGCTTGCACGCGCCCGCGCCGAGGGCACGCCCCTTATCGACGGCGACACAGCGACCTTCGTCTGGATAGGGCCGAGCGCGCCCACTCTGCGCAGCGATGTGACCGGCTGGTCCCCCATGCTGCCCGCCTGGACGATGCAGGCGGCGGGGCCCGGAGTATGGACTTATCAGGCCACCTTATCATCCGACACCTACCTGGAGTACGCGTTCTTCGACGGCGAGCGCCGCATCCCCGACCCCTTCAACCCACGCCTGACGGCCACCGGCCTCGAAGATTACGCCAACCACTACGTCGCCCTTCCCGACGCGCCCCGCCCCCTGTGGCACGCCGTACCCGGCGTTCGCACCGGCCTGATGTTGGAGACCACCCTGACGACCCGCGCTCTGCCCGAAGGGCAACGCATCGCGCGCCTTTATCGTCCCCCCGCGCCGGGGCCATACCCGCTCCTGGTCGTCTACGATGGCAACGACTACCTCAGCCGTGCCCAACTGCCCATCATCCTTGACAATCTGCTGGCCCAGCGACGCATCCGCCCCCTGGCCGCCCTGCTGCTGAACAACTACCCGCCCGCCCGCGTGGCCGAATACGCATGCAGCGAGGCAACCCTGATGACTGTCGTCAGCGACGCCCTTCCCTGGGCGCAGGCGCAAGCGCCCCTCCTCGACACGCCCGGCGCCCACGGCGTCATGGGCACGAGCATGGGCGGGCTGATGGCGCTGTTCACCGGGCTGCGCCGACCCGACCTGTTCGGCCACGTTCTGGCCCAGTCGGGAGCCTACGGCTGGCGCGATGAGAGCATCGTGTTCGACCTGGCCCGCTGGGGCGATCCAGCCCGGCCGCGCATCTATCAAAGTGTGGGGCGCTATGAGTGGCTGCTAGGCATCAATCGGCGGCTAAGGGCGGTGCTGGTCGAACGGGGCTACGACTCGGCCTATCACGAGTTCAGCGCGGGGCATAACTACCCCGCCTGGGCCGCCGACCTCACCAGCGGTCTGGCCTGGCTATTCCCGGCCTGATAACGAGGTCCATCAGCGGAGGCTCACCAGTATCAACTGCGCCAGAATGATCTTAGCGATGGTCGCCATGGGATAGACGGTCGCGTAGCCGATGGCAGGCAGGTCGTTCTTCGCCTCCTGCTGCGCGTACGCCAGTACGCCGGGATTGGTCTGAATGCCCGACAGGATACCCATCAGCAGGCCGGTGGGAATCTTAAGCAGCTTATAGCCAACTACCAGAGTCAGCGCGGCCATCGACAGAGTCACGACAGCGCCAGCGGCAAACAGGATAAGCCCGCCGCCGCCCGTCAAGGTCTGCACAAAGGCGTAGCCCGACCGTGTGCCCACCCCTGCCAGAAACATCACCAACCCCACCTGACGCAGGGTAAGATTCGCGCTATATGGCAGAATCCAGACGATGGGGCCGGTGCGGCGCAACGCCCCCAAGATGAGAGACACGACCAGAGGACCGCCTGCGTTGCCCAGCTTCAACGTCACACCGCCCGGCAGCGGAATTGGGATAAGCCCCACCAGCAGGCCCAGGGCCAGCCCCAGGGTGAAGCTAAGGATGTCGATCTCGCTGAGAGAGCGGTAGGAGTCGCCGAAAAAGCGGGTCACCTCGTCCAGTCGCTCGCGGCGCGTGAGAACTCGTACCCGGTCGCCCAGCTCCAACACCGTGTCACCGTGGGGCAACAGGTCCATGTCGCCCCGGCGCACCCGCGTGATCATGGCGTCGACGCGAGCCCGGACATCCAGCCTGCGGAGTGGGATTCCCACCACATCAGGGTTGGAGACAAAGATGCGGCGATAATCGAACTCGGTGCGGTCGAGGGGCAACTCAACGGTAGACCGTTGTCCCAGCGCCGCCTCGAAGGCAGCGATGCTCTCCTCGCTCCCAATGACGCTGACAAGGTCCCCCACCGCGAGTGTCGTGTCGCCGCTCGCCAGCGTCATCTCCTCGCCACGCTTGACACGCCCTATCACCACGTCTGCCTGCGTTGCGGCCAGCAGGTCACGGGCCGAACGCCCCTCCGCTTCCGGTCGCGTGACCTCGATGGTGTGGTTGAGAAGCCGGTCGCCCGACATGCCGAAGGCCCGCAACGTCTCGGTCTCCCGCACGGGGTCAACGCGCCACGTCCGCTGGGCGACGGAGATCGCAATGATCATGCCGATAAAGCCGACCGGATACGCGATCGAGTAGCCCACCACCGGCTGATTGATGAGTCGCTCCACAACCTCGGGCGCCGACGACGTGCGGATGCCATCCAGAACACTCGCCAGGGCGGGCGTATTGGTCAGCGCGCCCGCGAAGAGACCCGCCGAGACAGCCGGCGTGAGCCGCAGCGCATAGTAGATGGCGACAACCAGCCCCGCCGCAAACAGCAGCATACTGAGGCCGAAGATATTGTACCGCAAGCCGTCGCGCCGCAATGAGGCGAAGAACCCGGCCCCGCTACTCAGGCCGACCGTGTACACAAAGAGGACAAGGCCGAGTAGGTAGATGATCTCCGGCAGCTTGAGAGCGGGATCCAGCGCGCCAAAGAACAGGCCGACGAACAACACAGCCGCGATACCCAGACTGGTCCCGAAGAACCGTACCTGGCCCAACAAGTAGCCCAGCGCAGATACCAGGAACAGCAACAGGAGCGGGTTGTCGATGAGGACTTGAATCATTGGCTCTTCGCTTTCGTCGTATGGCACGGCATGAACGAGGCGGAGCTACTACGCCACCAGGGTTCCCATTATAGCCTGTCGCGGCGCGGCGTCCAATGTTCGAGGCGACGGCGGCTTGCATTCGAGCAGGCCGTATGGTATGCTTGCCCCAATTCAATACGGCCACCGCCACGGCGCCCAACGCTGCCCAGCGTGGGCTACATGGGGGAAGT
>JAHCIE010000319.1 GCA_026129385.1 Anaerolineae bacterium | reverse complement strand
CATAGGTGGCCTCGGGGCGGCCCGCGCCCCGGTAGGCGTCGACGGGGACGGTGTTGGTGATGACGCCCAGCACGCTGCAGTAGATGGCCGGGATAGGGTACATGCCCGATAGGAGCGGGCCGTACAGGTTAGTCGGGATGAGGGGGGCGAAGGTAGACAGGTAGCCGCCCATGCCCGCCCAGGTCTTGACGCGCAGGCCGAGAATCTTGCCATTGGTGTCGAAGGCCATCTCACCCTCGGTCACGTGGTCGCGGCCGTGGGCATCGGCGATGTAGCTTTCGCGGCGTGTCGAGTTCCACTTCACGGGCTGGCCGCTCTGCAGGGCCGCCCAGACGACGATGATCTCCTCAGCATAGATGAAAATCTTCGAGCCAAAGCCGCCGCCGACATCAGGGGCGATGACGCGGAACTTGTGCTCAGGCAGGCTGAGGTTGAAAGCGCCCATGACCAGGCGGTGAACGTGGGGGTTCTGAGATGTCACCCACAGCGTCACATCATCGTTGGGGTCGACGCGGCACACCGCCGCGCGCGGCTCCATGGCGTTGGGAATGAGGCGGTTGTTGACCAACTCCACCCGTGCGATGTGGTGCGCTGCGGCAAAAGCGGCGTCGGTCTTGGCCTGGTCGCCGATGGACCAGTTGAACGACACGTTGTCGGAGATCTCGTCGTGGATGGGATGCGCGCCCACGGCCGCCTTGGGGTCTACGACGGCCGGCAACGGGTCGTAGTCGACATCCACGGCCTCGGCAGCGTCTTGGGCTGTGTAGGGGTCCTGGGCCAGCACGACGGCCACGATGTCGCCGACGTAGCGCACGCGGTAGATGGCGATGGCTGGGTGCGGCGTGAATCGGATGCCGGGGACGGTCACGCCGGAGATGACGTTGCCGACGCCGGCGTCGGCCATATCCTGGCCGGTGTAGACGGCGACGACGCCGGGCATGGCCTGGGCCACGCTGACGTCGATGCTGGTAATCCTGGCGTGGGCGTGTGGGCTGCGCACGAACACGGCGTGGACCATGCCTGGTACCTTCACGTCGTCCGTATACATGCCCTTGCCGGTGATGAAGCGAGGATCCTCGACACGCTTGATGGAGGCGCCAATCATCTGCGTTGCCATAGACTCTCTCCTGGGTGCTCGGCGTCGAACGCGGAGGGCTTAGCGAGACTTGTCGGCGGCGTACTGGACGGCGCGCACGATGTTGTGGTAGCCGGTGCACCGGCACAGGTTGCCCTCCAGCCCGACGCGGATTTCAGCCTCGCTGGGGTGGGGGTTGTGCTTGAGGAGATCGGCCGCGGTCATGATCATGCCTGGCGTGCAGAAGCCGCACTGCAAGCCGTGCATCTCCCAGAAGCCTTCCTGGAGGGGGTGTAGCTTGCCATTCTGAGCCAGCCCTTCGATGGTGGTGATGTCGGCGCCGTCGGCCTGGACTGCCAGAACCGTGCACGACTTGACGGCCATGCCGTTCATGTGAATGGTGCAGGAGCCGCACTGGCTCGTGTCACAGCCCACGTGGGTCCCCGTCAGGCCGAGGGTGTCCCGCAGGTAGTGGACGAGAAGCAGGCGCGGCTCAACGTCGTGAGTGTGCTTCTTGCCGTTGACGGTGAGGGTCACAGTTGTCACAGTCACTCTCCTCTTATGGGTTGGACAGGCGTCAGCCGGGCAGGCGGAACCGCCGGACACGACGCACGGAGACCGTATGGCGCAAACCGAGAGCGATTCAACACGCGCCCCTCAGCGGGCGCAGCAGGCTACTTGCGGCGGTCGAACAGCCAGAGGATGATGGCCATACCGACCGCGCCCACGACGATCCATAGAAAAGGGTTGCTGGGTACGGCGGATGGGGCCGGCGCGGGGCGCGTCCAGATGGGCGCGGGCGTCGGCGTCGGCGCGGCTCCCGGTGCGCCTTCGGGCGCAGGCGCGACTTCGGCCGGCGGCGCGATAGCCGGCGCGCGGCGCTGCGCCAACTCAGCGTCGAGGGACTTGAAGCCCTGGTTGATGACGGTGCGGCCCGCGCCTTCGACGAGGCGCTGGGCGACGCCGGCGAGCTGCCCGCCCAGGGCGGCGTCGCCGACGTAGTGGCAGATGGTCTTGTCGCCGTCGGGTTCGAGGCGCACCTCACCCGTGCCGTTGACAAAGCCGCGCTGTCCCTTGCCGTTGATGGTCATCGTGTAGGACGTGATGGGGTTGATGTCGGAGAGGGTAAAGCGGGCGGCGTACTGGCCGCTGACCGCGCCCAGGCCGACCTTCATCTGCGCTTCGTACTGGTTGGGACCGACAGGGGTGAACTGGTCGACGCCGGGCATGGCCTTCGCAATCACGTGGGGGTCCATGAGAAGGTCCCACACGTCTTGCTGTGGGGCGTCGAAGGTGTAGCTACCAGTGATCTTCACGCGCAGCTCCTGGAGAACAGCGTCGATGCTGAGTACGGGATACAATTGATCGTGCGCAAGCAGGGAAACTGGGCGAGACGCCCGGAAAGATGCTGAGAGTATAAGCAAAGTTCGAATAAACGCAAGTCGCCCGCCGGAGGACTCAGAACCAAAGACCCAGGACCAATGGGATTAATCCATTGGTCCTGGGTCTTCGTCTTTGGCCGGGGCGGGTGCGCATCCGACCCGCGCCAGTCGCTTGATGCCTATCCAAACATGGTCGGCAGGCGCATGAGCAGGCCCATGTCGCCGGTCGCCTTGAACTTGCCGGTCATAAAGGCCGTCATGGCGTTCGTCTGGCCGAGGGCGACGCTCTTCCACACCTCCGACGGCGCGTCGATGGTCGCGGCGGCGTTGGGAATCTCGCCGTCGGCGATGCTCGCCTGGCCGTTGCGCACGCTGAGGACATAGGCGCCCGGCTCCTCGCCCGTGAAGCGGAATTGGATATCGGCGTCCACACCGGCCGCGCGGTCGGCCTTGAAGACCTTGGGCATGTTATGCATGATCTGGGCCATGGTCAGGTTCTCGGTCATCATCGTCTCCTTAGGTAGTCGCGGTGGGTAACAGGCTGCAGGGCGTTATTCGAGACTGGCGGCGGCCGTCACAGCGTCGCCGCGAACTTCGACGATATCCACGCCCTGGACGGGCGCGGTCTTGGCGGGAATCTCGTTGGCCTCGAAACGAACGACCTTGCCGAAGCGGGTCAGGACGATAAGCTCGGCGTCATCCGAGGCCAACACGACGCCGGCGACCTCGTCGGTCTTCATCATGATCTTGCCAGCCGCGCCGGGTGACTTGTTGGGTGTGAAGCCTTCCATGAGGCGGCGTGTGCCCAGGCCGTCGGCGGTGATGACGGCCACCGCACTCTCCTCGCTGACAGCCACTACCCCGATCAGGCGATCGTCGGCGCGCAGCTTGATACCGGGCGCGGCCTGGAGCGGGGCGACACTGATGCTGAAGCGGGTCGCCATGGCCTGGCGGCTGACCAGCAGCACGTCGGCCGAGCCGCCGCTGAGGCACATGGCCGCGGCGGGGCCGCCGGTCTGGCGCGGGTCGAGGACCGTCTTGCCCTGCTCGTAGGTGGAGCCGAAGTAATGGGCGCGCATGCGCTTGACGAAGCCCGTCTGGCTGGCGAGGACGATGTAGCGCTGCAAGTCGGCCTCGGTGAGAACCAGGACGGCGGCCAGGCGCTCCTCGTCGGGCATGGCGCACAGCGGGCCGACTGGTTCGCCCTTGCCGTTGCGCTCGGTCAGGGGCAGAGCGGCCACAGCCACGCGGTAGACGCGGCCACTGTGGGTAAGCAACAGCAGGTGGTCGCCGACGTCGGCGACCACCAGGAAGCGGGCGGGATCGTCGTCGCGGACGCGCAGGTCGAAGTTGCCGACGCCGCCGCGACGCTGGCGGCCGTAGGCGTTGATCTCGGTACGCTTGGCAAGGCCGGCGGCGCTGAGGGTGACCAGCATGCGCGAGTCGGCGTAGGCGCGCGTGTCCAGGACGAGGGAGCGGGTGGCCGCCTCGCGCGGGGCAGGGGTGGCGGGCGCGGCGCGATGCTCGGCCAGGAAGGCGCGCAGGCGCTCGTTCTCGTCGATCAGTTCTTCAACGAATTCCCGCGCGGCGTCAGAGAGATCCAAGCTGTCGAGACGGGCGCGCCAGGGTGAGGAGGACATACGCTTCCTTCGGGGATAGACTTCGCCGCCAAGTATAGTGGGCTGACCGCGAAAAAGCGAATTTTAGACGCAGTGCGTCATGCGAGAGAAGATTGGGGATTAGAGACTGGGGAATGCGCCGCTCAATCTCCAATCCCTAATCTCCCATCGCTACTCTAGCTTTGTGAGAATCTCCGGCCCGCCGGGCGTGATGGCGACGGTATGCTCGTATTGAGCGGATAGAGAGCCGTCGACGGTAACGACGGTCCAGCCATCGTCGAGCATGCGCCACTCCGGGCGGCCGACGTTGACCATCGGCTCGACGGTGAAGACCATGCCGGGGCGCAAGCGTAGCGGCCGGTCGCGCTGGCGAACGTGGGACACCGACGGGGCTTCGTGAAGATTCTTGCCAA
>JAHCIE010000318.1 GCA_026129385.1 Anaerolineae bacterium | reverse complement strand
CGGATTCATGAATCGTCAATGCGTCGCGGGGTGCGCCATTAGATACTCATGCAGCGCCACGGCATCGTTGTGCTCGGTCTCCCGCGCGCCGTAGAGCAGCGTCACGCGCCCCTGCCGCGCCTTTTCCAGCAGCGTGTCGATATCCCCTTGATGCTCACCCAACTCCCGGAAGTAGCGGGCGCGAAACTCGTCCCACTTCGCGGGGTCGTGGCCGAACCAGGTGCGTAGCTCAGTACTTGGCGCGATGTCCTTCAGCCACAGGTCGAGATGCGCCCGATCTTTCGATACCCCGCGCGGCCATAGTCGGTCTACCAGCACGCGGAAGCCGTCCCCGGCGTCGGCCGGCTCGTAGACGCGCTTCACCTGAAAGTCCAACGGTGTAGTCATGGCATCACTCCTGTCGTAGATGGGCTAGCCTAACCGGTAGACGCGCGCCTCGTAGGGGCGCAACGTGAGATGGCGGATGTCCTCGGTTGGGGCCACCGCGTAGTTGCTGATGAGCAGCGCCGCAGCGCCGTAGCTGATGTCGGTGGGCAGCGCGAACTCCGGCGTCCCCTGGCCGAAGTTGAGGATGACCAGCAGGCGGTCACTATCGAGGGTGCGGGTGAAGGCGTAGATTTCCGGGTGGTCGTCGAGCAGCAGGTCGTAGCTGCCGTAGACCATGACCGGATTCTCGCGGCGTAGCCGAATCAGCTTCTGGTAGTAGTAGAAGATGGAGTTCGGGTCGGCCAGCGCCTGACGGGCATTGATGGCCGGATAGTTGGGGTTGACCTTGATCCACGGCGTCCCCGTCGTGAAGCCCGCCTGCGCGCTGTCGTCCCACTGGAAGGGGGTTCGCGCATTGTCGCGGCTCTTGGCGTGAATCACCGGCAGGAGCGCCAGAGGGTCCATCCCCTGCTCGACGACCAACTCGTGGTACATGTTCACCGTCTCGATGTCCCGATAGTCGTCGATGGATATGAAGGCTACGTTAGTCATGCCGATTTCTTCGCCCTGGTAGATGTAGGGCGTGCCTTGCAGCAGGTGGGTGAAGGTCGCGAGCAGCTTGGCCGCCTCGACGCGGTACGCGCCGTCGTCGCCGAAGCGCGATACCGCGCGCGGTTGGTCGTGGTTGGTCAGGTAGATGCTGTTCCAGCCCTGCCCCTCCAGGTCCTTCTGCCAGCGCGTCATCACCTCTTTCAGTTCCGAAAGCTGCCAGCGCCGCACGCTGCGCCGCGACCCATCGCCGCCCTGGTCGGCGTCCAGGTCCATGTGCTCGAACTGAAACACCATGCTCAATGCCCCGTCGTCCTCGTTGGTAAGGGCCACGGCGTCCTGGGGCGACACGCCGGGCGTCTCGCCGACGGTGAGGATGTCGTATTGGGATAGCACTTCGCGTCTCATCTCGCCCAGAAACTCCAGCAGTCGTGGCCCGTTGATGAAGTACTCGCCGCCCCACTGGTAGCGGGCATCGCTGGTGGCGGGCGCATCTGGCAGTCCCGGTGTCTTGGAAATCATGTTGATGACGTCCATGCGGAAGCCGTCGATACCCTTATCCAGCCACCAGCGCATCAAGTCGTACACTTCGCCGCGTACCTTGGGGTTCTCCCAGTTGAGGTCCGCCTGCTTCTTCGAGAACAGGTGCAGGTAGTACTCGCCCGTGGCGTCGTCGTACTGCCAGGTCGAGCCGCTGAAGAAGGACCGCCAGTTGTTCGGCTCGCGACCGTCCCTGCCCGGCCGCCACACGTAGTAGTCGCGGTAGGGGTTGTCCTGGGACTGGCGGGAGGCGACGAACCACGGATGCTCGTCGGAGGTGTGATTGACCACCAGGTCCATTACCAGCCGGATACCGCGCGCGTGCATCTCGGCCAGTAGCTCCTCCCAATCCGCCAGCGTGCCGAACTCGGCCATGATATTGCGGTAGTCGCTGATGTCGTAGCCGTTGTCGTCGTTGGGCGACTGGTAGACCGGCGACAGCCAGACGACGTCGACACCCAGGTCCTTGAGATAGTCGAGCTTCTGGAGGATGCCGCGCAGGTCGCCGATGCCGTCCCCGTTGCTATCGTAGAAGCTGCGCGGGTAAATCTGATAGACGACGGCCTCTTTCCACCACGCTTTCTTCATTTCAGTATCTCCCTCACGTTGCTTGTTCGAGTGGGTCAGGTCCTCGGTGTTGCGTCCAGATGCAGGCGGACCTGGGGCGACACTGCTATACCACGCTGCCGTCGGCCGCCCGCGGCCGCTGCGCGAGCCAGGCCAGCGTGACGCCGGTCGCCAGCGCGCCGAGGGCGCCCAGTATCCCACCCATGACAATCATTTCGCCCTGCGAGCTGACTGGATGGGCGACGAGCCACAGGAAGCCGAGGAAGGTCAGCGCCGAGGCCAGTACCCACAGCGCCGCCCCCTGGTAATACTGCCACAGTAGCCAGGCCTGGGGTAGGCCGACCGCCGCGCCCATGAGGGCGAACAGGAGCGGCTCCATGCCCACCAGCCGGACGCTGCTCAGCGCGACGGGGACCAGTATAGCGAGCAGATAGCCTGCGATGGTCACCGCCACCCAGCGCCAGGCGGCGGGCAGGTAGACCCGCATCACCGGCCACTGGGCCACGCCGAGGGCGATGCCGAGGCTAAGCAGGGCCGCGTAGATGAGGGCGCGGTCCTCGTTTAGCCCATCCAGCCGACTCAGGACGCCGGTCAGCACGCCAGCCAGGGCCAACCCGGCTGCCCAGCCCACCAGACTCGCCAGTGTCCACCATGCCACAATCCGCCACTGCCCGGTTGCTGTGCTTAGGTGTAGCATCGCGCCACCCCCCATTCCAGTCTGCGCAGCGCCCTTGATGGCCTACGGCGGCGTCCGCTGGCAGGCGTCCCCGGAGATGTAGAGCATTGCGCTACGCGCCACTACAGGCGCAGGCCGAGCGTGCCCGCCGTCACGCGCACGTAGTCGGCGGCGGGGGGCGTACTCGGCGCGGAGAAGATGTTCGGGCAGGGTGGGTGGATGGGGCGGAGGGCCTCGGTGCAGGCGAGGAAGGCGGCGCAGTCCAGGCCGGGCGATGGCCTGTCGCCTGTAGCGTGGCGAATCCACTCGTCGGGCGTGGTGTATGCTGGCACAGGGCCGCCCAGGCGCATCGGCTCCACCTTGCCGAGCTGGCGCATCGTGATTCACTACTCAGACTATACACGATGCCGCCGCGCCGGTCAATGCGCCTGGAAGCCCCGCGCTAACGGAGCATCACCGCACGTCATGCCGTGAAGAAGTCATCCAGGGCATCCTGGTCGTCGGTGAAGCCCCAGCCTTCGACGACCTGGCCCTGGTCGTTGACGCGCATGATGTGCGCGCCACGCAGGTCGAGGGTCTTGCCCTTGCGCTCGCCGTGCACCCTGAGCGTGGTGACGACATAGGCCCCGTTGACCATCACGCTGTCCAGGGTAAAGTCCCAGCGGGTCAGGGGCGCCATGCGGGAGGGCATCAGGGTGGTGTACTCGTCGAAACCGTGGTAGTCGCCCGATACCGGGTTGTGGCCGGGCACGTGCCACACGATGTCGGGGGCGATGTTGCGCCGCTCCGCCTCGTCGCCGCTGTACATGCGTCGCACGACCGCGATGTTGCGTCGATCTTGTCCTGTCATGCTCAGCTTCCTCCCATTGGGTTCACGTAGGTCACGGCCGATGGTGGTATAATTTGAAGACGCAGCTTACCGCTGTTCGGATGCCCGGCTCACACCCCCGGCAAGGATGACTCGCCTGCGACACTGGCTCCGCCGCATCCCGTTGCGCACCACGCTCCGCCCCTCGCGCTCCACAGCGGCGGCCCCCCACGCCCGCGTGACCGTCGGGACCGAGGTCATCGCCGCCGCCCCGGAGCGGTTCGGCATGAACATCGCCATCGGCGGCTACCAGCCCTCACAGCCCAATACCCGCCTGCTCAATACCTGGCTCGCCGACGGCGGCATGGAACCCATCATCCTGCGCTTCAAGGGCACGGCCACCGGTGGCGACGCCGACGGCATCGAGAACGACGGCGCGCCCCTGGTCCCCTACGACGAGCGCGGCGACTTCGAGAACGCCGACGGCCTCACCACCTCGGTGGGTGGCAAGATTGGTGATGGCTTCTTCGACGGCGCGGATGTGCGCGTGTATCGCGTCGAGGGCGGGCAGGCGCGTCTCCTCCGCGCCGCCCGCGTCGCCCGCTACCTGGCGAGTGAGGGGACTGGCTACCGCATCGCTCTCGACACGTCTGGGCCGCCGGTCCAGGCGGGCGACGTCTACTTCCTGTCGATGACCGTCGCCGACGCGCCCCTGGCGACAGTCGCCCCCGACCGTCGCGCCGCCCACGCCGCCGCCGACCCATGGCGCAGCTATCCTGCGGCGGCCGAGGGCCGCGTCCAGTTGCGCCGCGACCTGGACCACCCCGCGCCGGCCGACAGCAGCCGCGCCAGCCTGCGCATCACTCTCGACGACGCGGGCGAAGGGGGCATCCACCAGTGGGTGTCCCTTGCTCCGCCGGGGC
>JAHCIE010000317.1 GCA_026129385.1 Anaerolineae bacterium | reverse complement strand
GGCATGGCTGCTGGCAAAGACGGGTCAATCGGCCGCCGACCTCGCCAGGGCCGAGCAGGCTATCCGTCAGAGTCCGGACATCGCGCGCGCCCGCGCCCTCTACGAGCAGGGACTGCGCGAGTCGGCAGCTCGCCATCTGGGGCTGCTGCGCAGGCGTTACGCAACTGACCCGCTGGTCCTCTACTATCTGGCCCGCGCCGCCAACGATATGGGTGGTTACAACCCCGGCATGGCCGCCGTCGAAACCCTCGCCACGACGCTGGGGGTTCCGCTGGGGGCGCTGCCCGCTGCGGTTCAGGCCGAGGCCTTCCCCCGCCCCTACCGCGCCCTGGTGGAGCAGGCAGCGGCGCGCTACGGCGTCGACCCCGCCCTGCTGTACGCGGTGATGCGCCAGGAGAGCCGCTTCGAGGCCGGTGTGGCGTCGTCGGCCGACGCGCGCGGGCTGATGCAGATTTTGCCTACCACGGGCCAGACTATTGCCCGCTCCCTGGGCCGGGAGGGGGTGGAGGCGGACGACCTGTTCAGGCCCTATGTCAACATTGACCTGGGCGCAGCCTTTCTGGCTCAGCAGCTCAAGCGCTTCGGCGGCGAGACGTGGGCCGCCCTGGCTGCCTACAACGCCGGACCGAACGCCGTGCCCCGCTGGCGCGCGGCGGCCGAGGATAGCGCGCGCCAGATCGAGGCCATCGACTACCCGGAGACAGCCACCTACGTCCGCAAGGTGCTGAGTTACTGGGCGGAGTACGCCGCCTTGTACGGGTAGTTTCGCCAACGGCGATTGGGTCGAGGCAGGGCAACCCTGCCCCGACCGTGCCTATCGAAGTTGGAGCGGGCGTGAAGCTGACTACAATTTGGAGCACGAGATTCGTATGTTGAAGCGAGGGACGAACGTGAGAATCAAGCGAGTAAGCGCTGGATTGTTTGTGCTGCTGTTGACGCTGATGCTGGCTGCCGTGGCCGTGCCCGCCGCTCTAGCCCAGAGCGGCTTCCGCCCGATTGTACTACCGGCGACGACGTCGGTCGCCCCCAACGCCCTTCCCGACCTGGCAAAGCTGGCGAGCGCGCCGCGCTACGCTATCGACCTGACCCTGGATCCGGCTAACCTCAGCTACACCGGCCGCCAGACCATTACCTACACCAACACCGACACAACGCCGCTGACCGATATAGTGTTGCGCGTTTTCCCCAACTCGTGCGCCCTATACGGTTGCGGCGAGTTGAAGGTGACCGGCGCGACCGTCGGCGGGCAGCCCGCCACCACGACCAGCGACCTTGAGAACACCGCCCTACGGGTGACGCTGCCCCGGCCCGTCGCGCCAGGGCAGAAGGTCGACGTGACCCTCGACTTCCAGGGGCGCGTCCCCACCAACTTCGGCCCCGACCGCCAGGGCTATGGCATCTACAACTACGGACCGGCGTTGCAGACGCTGATGCTTGCCAACGCCTACCCAGTGCTGGCGGTGCGGCAGAACGGCCAGTGGGTCGCCGACCCCGTCTACCCCGACGGCGACGCCGTGTTCAGCCCGACGGCCTTCTACGACGTGAGCGTCACCCTGCCCGGCGGCTGGTCCCCCGTCGCCACTGGCAGCGTCATCTCGGATGTTGGCGCGGACGGTACGCGCACCGTGCGCTACAGCTCCGGCCCGGCCCGCGACTTCATGCTGGCCGTCGCGCCCAACTGGAACAAGGTCAGCCAGCAGGTTGGCGAGACGACCGTCAACAGCTACTACCTGGGCGATACGCAGGCCGCCGCTGAGAAAGCCCTGGATGTTGGCGTCAAGTCCATGGAGATTTACAGCCAGCGCTTCGGCCCCTACCCCTTCAGGCAGCTGGACATCGTGCCCGCGCCGCTGTTCAAGGCGGCGGGCGTCGAATATCCGGGGCTGGTCCTCATCGAAGCGGCTTACTACAGCAAGCCTAACGACCCCTCCTTCGAGACAACCGTTGCCCACGAGGTCGCGCACCAGTGGTGGTACAGTACCGTCGGTAATGACGTCATCAAGTCACCCTGGCTGGACGAGGCGCTGACCCAGTACGCCAGCGCTATCTACTTCGAGGATCGCTACGGTAAGGACCGCTTCAACCGCCTGATTAGCGGCTGGGAGCGCGCTGTCGACAGCCTGGTCGCCAAGGGCGAGGACGACATCGTCGGCGAGGGTCTGGCCCACTTCGAGGGCGGCAACCGCTATGGTCCCGTCGTCTACATCAAGGGGCCGTTGTTCTTCCACGCCATCCGCCAGCGTCTCGGCGACGAGGCCTTCTATCGGGGCTTACAGAGCTACTATCAGCAGAACAAGTACGGCATCGCCACGCCGGAGCGGCTGGTGGCCGCCTTCAACGGCGCGGGTGGCCCCAGAATCGACGACCTGTTCGACAAATGGATTCTGAAGGCGGAGGGACGGTAAGAGGAGATAACCATGACCGTTGTCGAACTTGAGCTTGTCCTGCCGGAGTCTCTGGCACAGGCCGCCGCCGCCGCCGGGCTACTCACCTCGGAGGTCATCGAGCGCCTGCTGCGCGAGGAGTTGCGCCGCCAGCAGGTCGATGCCCTGTTTGACGTCGCCGACCGGCTCGCTGCGCTTGACAACCCACCATTGACTGAGGCCGACGTTCAGGCAGAGATTCAGGCAGTGCGCGAAGCCAGGCGAAGCTACCGTGCGGATAGTGGCGGACATTGACGTCGTAGTCTCCGGATTGTTGTGGACCGGCGGGCCGCGTCTCCTTCTGGATGCAGCCCGCGCAGACGTAATCGAACTGGTAACATCGCCGGCTCTCCTGGAGGAGCTGGTAGATGTTCTCGAACGCCCCAAGTTTGCCGCGCTGGCGACCGTCGTGGAACCCACAGCGATCGAGCCTGTAGTGGTCGCCGACCCAGACGACGACCACGTTGTAGCGTGTGCGCTAGCCGCCAACGCCGATTTGATTGTGTCTGGGGACGACCATCTGCTAAGCGTGGGGGAATATCGCGGCATCCGCATCGTCGCCGCAACGCAAGCCCTGATCGAGATTGCGGGTCGAAGTCGAACCACTTGAGGCTAGAGGAGAGCCGTGCCAAAGCTCCTGATCGCCACCAACAACCAGGGCAAGCTCGCCGAGCTACGCGAGTTGCTCGCCGACGTGCCAGTCGAGCTGGTAACGCTGCGCGACGCGGGCATCGACACCGTCGTCGAGGAGACGGGGGCGACGTTCGCCGAGAACGCCGCCCTCAAGGCCGAGCAGGTCGCTACCCTGTCCGGCCTGTGGACCCTGGCCGACGACTCTGGCCTGGAGGTGGATGCATTGGGCGGGGCGCCGGGTGTTTACACCGCCCGCTACGGCGCGCCCGCCGCCGTCACCGACCGCGACCGCTACGAGTACCTGTTACGCAACCTGGCCGCCGTGCCCTGGGCGGGGCGCACGGCCCGCTTCCGCGCTGTGGTGGCCCTGGCCGCGCCCGGCCGCTCAGCCCAGACCGTCGAGGGTGTCTTCGAAGGCCGCATCGCCTTTGCTCCCCACGGCCAGGGCGGCTTCGGCTACGATCCGGTCTTCTACGTGCCGTCCCACCACGGCCATCTGGCAGAGTTGCCGGCCGACCTCAAGAACCGTATCAGCCATCGCGGGCGCGCCATCGAGGCCGCCCACCCCTTGCTCGTCCAGCTATTTTCGGATTCCCCCCCTCTTTAGGCGTCAACTGAAAACCAGGCAGGGCGTGAGGCTCGTATCTAGAGTCGTCATCGCCCCACGCTGTCTCACTACCGCTTTCGGCACGGCGACTATCCCGGTCAAGGAGCCAACGGTATGCGTGTTCTGCTCTGGGTTGTACTCGGCGCGGTGTTACTGGCAGGCATCGCGGCCATGCTCTTCTCGGGCGTGTTCATCCTCGGCGCGCGCACCGCCGTCGAGGAACCGCCCGCCTTTGTGATTAGCATGGCCGACCTGGGCAAGGGTTTCATGGTTCCCGGTGACTACCAGCGGCGAACGAACCCCGCGGCGGCCAGCCCCGACGTCCTCGCCAACGCCCGCCGTATCTATACCGCCCGCTGCGTCGCCTGCCACGGTACAGATGGCAAGGGGGCTACGACCATCGGCTCGCACACTTACCCGCGCGCCGCCGACCTCAGCGCCGCGCGTACCCAGGGCAAATCCGATGGCGCCCTCTTCTGGTTTGTCGAGATGGGCATCCCCCACACCGGCATGCCCGGCTGGAAGGCCACCCTCAGCGAGCAAGATATCTGGCAGCTCGTCACCTACATGCGCGAGATGCCGAAGGGCGTACCGGCCGAAGTCGACGCGCCGACCGAGGCGACCACTACCCTCGCCGCCGCCGCGCCAGCAGCCACGGCCGCGACGCCGACCACCCCGCCCACCGCCACCCCAACTCGCGCGCCGACCGCGCCGCCCATCGCCGCCCCAACCGTCGCGGCAGGCGCTCCCACCGCGCCGCCGCAGCCAACGACTGCGCCACCCACCGCCGTGCCCCCACCGCCAACCGCCCTGCCCCCAGCGACGGCCGCG
>JAHCIE010000316.1 GCA_026129385.1 Anaerolineae bacterium | reverse complement strand
GCGACCAGCGCGTCCTGGGGGTCGGCTGGGCGCAGGTGCGCGACGCCCTGCTCACCCTCGTTCCCACGCCGGTGGACGAACTCCATGGCCTGAGTATCCGGCTCGCCGACCTCGGCGACATGACGGGCGAGCTATTCCACCGCCGCCCCGACCCGCCGCCAACGCTCACCCTGGCCGATGTCGCTGCCCTGTTCGATGCCCTGGCCGCCGCGCGGGGCAGCAAGGCCCGTGTCCAACGCCTGGTGGACACTCTGGGCCACGCCACGGCCGAGGAGGCGCGCTACCTGGTCAAGATCATCATGGGCGAGCTGCGCATCGGGCTAAACGAGGGGCAGGTAGAAGATGCCCTCGCCAGGGCCTACGGCGTCACCGTCGCCAACGTGCAGCGCGCCAACATGCTCCTCGGCGATATTGGCGAGACGGCGGTTCTCGCCCGCCACGGCCAGATCGCCCAGGCGCGCATGCGCCTGTTCCACCCCCTCAAGTTCATGCTCGCCTCACCCACCGAGGACGCCGACGACATCGCGCGCCTGCTGCCGGGCGGCTTTCGCATCGAAGACAAGTTCGACGGCGTGCGCGCCCAGGCGCACAAGCAAGGTGAGCGCCTGGCTATCTACTCGCGTACCCTGGACGAAGTTGCCCATCGTTACCCGGAACTGGACGCGCCGTTGCGCGCCTTGCCCGGCGAGTACATCCTCGATGGTGAGATTCTGGGCATGCGTGACGGCCGCGCCATCCCCTTCACCGAGTTTCAGCCCCGCCTGGGCCGCAAGACCGTCGACGCCGATCTCCTCGCCAGCTTGCCCGTCGTCTTCATGGCCTTCGACATTCTCTACCACGACGGCAAGGTCCTCCTCGACCAGCCCCTGGCCGAGCGCCGCCACCAGTTGGAGGATCTGCTCGGCCACGCCGACGGCCCCCTGCGCCTGGCAGCCAGCACCCCCTTCGACCCTGACCCCACCACCCTGCCTGGTCGCCTGGCCGCCGCCTTCGCCGCGGCCCGCGAGCGCGGCAACGAGGGCCTGATGGTCAAGGACCCGACTTCGGCCTACAAGCCGGGGCGGCGTGGCAAGGAATGGCTCAAGGTCAAGCAGCCCCTGGCGACACTGGACGTGGTGGTGACGGGCGTCGAGTGGGGCAATGGCAAGCGCCGCGCGGTACTGCCCGATTACACCTTCGCTGTCCTCGATGACGAGGGGCAGTTCGTCGAGGTCGGTAAGGCCTATACCGGCCTCACCGACCTCGAGATCGCCGAATTGACGGCCTGGTTCCAGGCCCACACCCTTCAAGACTTCGGCAAGTTCCGCCGCGTCGAACCGCGCATCGTCCTCGAAGTCGCCTTCAACAACGTGCAAGCGTCGAATCGCCACCCCAGCGGCTACGCGCTGCGCTTCCCGCGCATCGTGCGCGTCCGCACCGACAAGCTCCCCACCGACATCGATACCCTGGCAACCGTGCGCGCCCTGGCTGAACACGAGGCGTCATGAGCTTGCCCGCCGAGCTGCCCCTGTTCCCCCTGAACGTCGTGTTATTCCCCGGCATGCTGTTGCCGCTGCACATCTTCGAGCCGCGCTATCGGCGCATGCTGAACCTGTGTGTTGAGGAAGAGATCCCCTGCGGCCTCGTCCTCCCCACCAACGCCGAGTTGCCCCACCGCGTCGGGGTCGCCGCCCATATCCAGCAGATCGAGCGCCTCACCGACGGACGCTCCAACATCATTACCCTGGGCCAGGAACGCTTCCGCGTGACCGACTTCCGCCACGACTTCCCCTACCTGGTCGCCAGCGTCGAAGAGTGGCCCTGCCCCGCCCAGCGAGGGCCGCATCTGGCCGCCTACACCGCCGCCGCTCGCCAGGCCTTCGGCGACTACCTCGACGCCTTGCGCGGCGCTATCGGCCAGGATATCAGCGTCGACGAGATGCCCGACGAACCCGATACCCTGGCCTATCTTATCGCCGTCGTGCTTCAGGTCAGCCTCGAACAAAAACAGGCGCTCCTTGAAGCGCCCATCCTCATCGATCTATTGCGCTGGGAGCAGCGTCTCATGCACAGCGAGACGGCCATCCTGCGCTACATGGAACGCACCCGCCCCCTGGCCGACGACGCCGGGCCGATTTCCCCCAACTGACGACGAATCAGTCGAGCCAATCCGGCGGCACGTCCCACAACCGCCAATAGTCCCGCACTCCCTCGTACAGGTTGCTCAGCGGCCCTGTTGTCGCTACCTCAGCCTCGACGTCCACGGGCGGGCGCTCGGTATCGAACAGCGCCTGGTAGTCGGTCCTGGCCCACGCGGGCAGCGCGCCCGACAGCGTTGCCGTCAGGATAGCCCACACCCGCGCCACCGTCCGCGGGTTGTAGCCACCACCACCAAGGAACAGCAGCCGCCCGTCGCACAGCAAGTGCGCCATCTGGTGCAGGCGCTGGATGAGGTGGACGTAGGTATCGGTGGTCAGACGCAGGCCGACCAGCGGGTCGCTGACGTGAGCATCCGCACCAAACTGGACGATGATGAACTGAGGGCGATACTGGTGTAACAAGGGGGGTACAAACAGGTCGAAGGAGTTCTGGTAGAAGGCGTCCCCCACACGACGCGTGAGGGGGAGGTTGATGTTGTACAGGTAGCCTCCGCCCGCGCCGCGCTCCACCGTGCTGCCCGTGCCGGGGTAGAATCGCCCATCGTACTGATGCAGCGACACCTTGAGGATTGCCTCGTTGTAGAGCAGCGCCTGCGTGCCGTCGCCGTGGTGGCCGTCTACGTCGATGATGGCGATCCGCTCCAGGCCGAACTCCCGCTGCAACAGGCGCGTGGCGATGACGATGTCGTTGAAGATGCAAAAGCCGCTGGCGCGGTCCGCCCGAGCGTGGTGCAGCCCGCCGGCCGGGTTGAAGGCGTGGCTCACCTCGCCATGCATGATGGCCCGCGCGCCCAGCAGCGTGCCACCCACGGCCAGCGCCGCCCGGCGATACATCCCCCGCCAGGCGGGCGTGTCCCGCCCGTCCAGGGCGCCCTCGCCGCGCGCGTCGGCCTCCCACACTCGTGCGATGTAGTCGGGGGTATGGACCAGCCGCAGTTCGTCCTCACTGGCCTCGACGGGAGTCAGCAGGCGCAGCCCGCCCTGGAACAGGCCCAGCGATTCGATGAGATCATAGGCCAGTCCGTAGCGAGTCCAGGATGTGGTCAAGGGGGAGAAGCCGCGGCCGCGATAGATATCCTGGAAGACCAGGGCCGTCGCGCACGTCAAGGGGTGTCTTCCTCGTCCAGAGCATACTCGCCCAGCCAGCCGTAGGCCGCAAGGCGGTCCAACTCCTGCTCCTGGGCATGGAAATGCACCAAGACACGAGCGCGATTGTATTCGGGGTGACGACGGTAGAAGTCGCGATCCGCCCAATGGATCGCGCTCAATGCGATGGGCAGGGCCGCCTCGAAGATCTGGGCACGCCAGGTGGGGTCCGAAAAAGGCGGCGCAACCTTCACGCCGCTGACGTGACAGTGGACGTGCAATTCGGGCCGCCCGCCCTCGTCGCGCCCTAGCTCGGCTGTCAACTCATCGCGCACCATCTGCGTGCGCGGGCTGAGCAACGCAGCATAGTCGAACACGTCACCGACAGCCACCGCGACGGACCCGGCCGCGCCAGCCTGAGTCAGGGTGTACCGCCTCGGAGTCACGTCGGGGTTGTGTTGCGCCGCGCCGATAAAGGTGACGAAGGTACGGGGGAACTCCTGCATGCGGCTAGTATAGCAGGGGGCGACACCCCACGCAACCACACGCGTTGCCCCATGCCTTGACACATTCTTGATGTGGCAACGGTTCATCGACGATCGGGCGTGACCGAGGTATCGAGTGGGTTGCGGGCAGAGTCGACGGCCGGCGACGACTGTGCTATCATCGCCGGCAGCGGTCACGGCTAAACCGCCGAATCACCAGCCCCACATTCGAGATCGTTATGTCATCCGCCGCCCCACCTGTCGATCTCGCTAGCCTCGAAGCGGCTCTGCATCGCCACTTCGGCTTCTCTCACTTTCGGCCGGGTCAGGCCGAGGCGCTTAGTACGCTCCTCGGCGGCCAGCATGCCCTGGTCGTCATGCCCACCGGCGCGGGCAAGTCGCTCTGCTACCAACTGCCCGCGCTCGTGCTCCCGCACGCCACGCTGGTGATCAGCCCGCTCATCGCCCTGATGAAAGACCAGATCGACGGCCTGCCGCCGGCCCTGGCCCGCCGCGCCATCGCCATCAACAGCAGCCTGGATGGCCGCGACCTGCGCCAGGCCATGGTCGATGTGAGCAAGGGCCGCTATCGCCTGGTCTACGCCGCACCAGAGCGATTGCGCCAACCGGCCTTCCTCCAGGCCCTGCGCCAGGCCCGCCTCAGCCGCCTGGTCATCGATGAAGCGCACTGTGTGAGCATGTGGGGCCACGATTTTCGGCCCGATTACCTGGTCATCGCCCAGGCTCACGCCGCCCTGGGCAGCCCGCCCATCCTGGCCATGACGGCCACC
>JAHCIE010000315.1 GCA_026129385.1 Anaerolineae bacterium | reverse complement strand
CTGCCCAAGGAAAACGAGATACGGGTGCGGGTCAGCGCCGCGTCCGTCAACTACGGGGACATCCTCGCCCGCGACTTCGGGAACCTCTCCCCGCGTGACTTCAACATGCCCATGCCGCTGTGGCTGCCGGTGCGGCTGAGCTTCGGAGTCCGCACGCCCCGCAAGCCCATCCTGGGCAGCGAGTTTGCGGGAGTCGTCGAGGCCGTGGGGGCCAGCGTCAGCCGCTTCAAGGCGGGCGATCGCGTGTTTGGCTATCTGGGTCAGCGCATGGGCGCGTACGCCGAGTACCTCTGCCTGCCCGAAGACGGAGCGGTCGCCCTTGCGCCGCGCACCATGACCGACGCGGAAGCGGCGGCCGTGCCCTACGGGGCGTTGATGGCGTTGGGGCTACTGCGCCGAGTGGGCATCCAGCCAGGCCAGCGGGTGCTGGTTAACGGAGCCAGTGGTGGGATCGGGTCAGCCGCCGTCCAGCTCGCCAGGTACTGGGGCGCGGAGGTCACCGGGGTATGCAGCACGCCCCGGCTGGCGATGGTGACAGCCCTGGGGGCGGACAGAGTCATCGACTACACCCGCCAGGACTTCACGCAGGAAGACCAGACCTACGATCTCATCTTCGATGTGCTGGGGCGCAGTTCGTTTGCCCGCTGCAAGCGCGTGCTGAAGCCGAACGGTGTCTATCTGCTGGCCAGCTTCAAGTCGAGGCAGCTCGGCGAGATGCTCTGGACCTCCGTCGCCGGTACTCAGACAGTCGTGTGCGCGCTGGCCAGCGAGAAGGCCGACGATCTGGACTTTATCAGGCAACTTATCGAGGCTGGGAAGTACAAGACCATCGTCGATCGCTGCTTTCCCCTGGCGCAGGCCGCCGAGGCGCACAGATACGTGGAGGATGGACACAAACAGGGAGCCGTCGTCATCACGATGACTTGAACATTCCCCGCGCGCGCGAAGCGGGGCCTGTGGGAACGCCACAGGCCCCGCGGAACCCAGGCATAGATTCCCTACGCCAGGCGCAGCCCAGTGGGATGCGGTCAGTTCCGCACCCAGCCCAGGCCGAGGCGTTCGAGTGTTGCCGCCTGGGGCACGCCCGTCGCCACGTCCCAGCCCGCCAGCGTGTAGTACACGTCCTTGGCGGCTTCCACCTCCTCAAGCGTCACCTGCAAACCCTTGCTCGCCCCATCCTCCAGCATCTTGTGGAGGCGCTTGGGCAGCTTGTCGTCGGCCCGACCCAGCCCCTCGCGGGCGTTGAACTCGCGCATCATGTTGATGCGCCGCTCGCCGACTTCCAGCAACTCGTCGAGGGTCACGTCCCAGCCGGTGATAGCCTGGACGACCTCCAGCAGCTGTGTGGGGCCATACAGCTCCCAGGTTGGGCCCCAATCGAAGTGGCACACGTCCAGGGAGTCCATCAGGCTGTAGAACTTCTGCGTCGTCCAGGTCCACTCCACCTTTTCGGGGTTGAGAGCCAGCACATCCTGGGGTTTCGTCAGGCCCAATGGCTCCAGTCGCCCCGCGTTGCCCGGGTAGCTCTCTGGCGTGTAGCCCGGGTCGTGGGACGCCGACATATGGTCCGCGCCGAAGGGGTTGACGGCGTAGATGAGGGCCAGGCTGCGCTTCACCTGCGGCATATGGGCCGGCGCCTCGGCGTTCTTCACCGTGATGAGAAACGCCTCCGATCCGTTGCCCAGCCGCCTGGCAGCGTGCGCGGAGCCTTCGGCCAGCAGGTCACCCAGCGGCCCCTCGCGCGTCGCCATCAAGGTCAGCGCCTTGACCAGGGCGTCGCCATTCCCGAAGCGCAGGTCGAGATCCCCCACGATCTCCGGCGGCAGCAAGCCGTGCTCGTTGGTCTCCATGGCCCAGGCAATCGTCGCGCCCGCGCCGATGGCGTCCAGGCCGTAGCGGTTGCACAACTCATTGGCCTTCATCATCGGCTCCATCGCGCCCACACCGCAGTAGGAGCCGAGCGTGGCCGCGTTCTCATACTCCGGGCCGCCGTATACGGGGTCAGCGTTGCCGTACCGCTTGCTCTCTAGCTCGATGGTGCGCTTGCACTTCGTCGCGCACGAGTAGCACGTATCGCGCTCTTCCAGGTACGTGTCGTACAGGGTGTGTCCGTCGATGTTCTGGTGGAGGGCGAAAGAGCCAGAGTTCCAGTTGTAGGTTGGCAGGCCGCCCGCGAAGTGCTGCGACGACACAATGCCGATGGTTCCGTACTTACCGATGTCAGCGTCGAAGTGGCGCTTCACCTCGTCGCGGCCCCAGCGGGCGATTTCCAGCACCCTGGGACGGTTCGCCAGCTTGGGGCGGTCCTTGCCGCGCACGGCGATGGCCTTGAGATTCTTGCTACCCATGACCGCGCCCAGACCCGTGCGTCCGTGGGCGCGGTTCGCCATGTTCATGATGGCAGCGACGCGGACCATGTTCTCGCCGGCCCGGCCGATGCCGGCGACCTCAACCTTGTCGTCACCCACCTCCTCGCGAATTAGCTGCATCGCCTCGGCCGTATCCTTGCCCCACAGCTGGGTGGCGTCCTTTAGCTCTGCCTGGCCGTCGTGGACCCACAGATAGACCGGCGTCTCGCTGCGGCCCTTGATGACGAAGGCGTCGAAGCCCGCGAACTTCGCCTCGGCGGGCCAGAAGCCACCCGCCTGGCCGTCCCCCGCGCCCCCCGTCAGCGGACTCTTGGCCGTGGCCGTGGCGCGGCTGAGGCCGTGGACCGGCGCGCCGGTGATGACGCTCAAGCTAAAAATGAGGCAATTCTCCGGCCCCAAAGGGTCAGCGTCCTGCGGCACGTCCTTGAGCAGATAGTACATGCCCAGCGCGCTGCCACCCATGTACTTGCGATAAAATGCCTCAGGCGGGGTCTCGACCTCTATCCGCCGGGCGGTGAGGTCAACATGCAAAATCTTGCCGTGGTATCCATACGGCATGGGCGCCTCCTCGTTGAGGGCGAATGCGGCGGCACAATCGCACCCCGATGGTGAAACAGCCAGGACGCAACCAGGCTCGGCACAGCCGTCGGCGTCCCCCTATGGCCATGATACCACTCCAGGCGGGGCATCCAGTGGAGAAATCTTCACCGAGGGGGAATATCAGAAGCGTGAAAGCTGGCTCACCGGAAGTAGACACGGCGACCCGTCAGGCGGCTGATCAGCTTATGCAAAGCATAAATGACCACGCCCATGACCAGGTCGATGACCAGGGTGAGAGTGAAGGCAAACACCAGCGTGTCAAGGGCGCGGTGAATGGCGGCCAGTAGCTCTGGCGGCGGCTGGCGCACACCCGTCAGGATGACGACGATAGCGGCCAGGGCGATGAGGTACAGGCCCGCCGCCCACCAGTCGCGCCGATCGGACGCGCTCGGTATCAGGCTGTTGCTGATGCTAAACGTCAGGTACAGCCACAGCCAGGCGTCAGGCACGCGAAACAGGTCCGTCAGATGAGTGATCACGGCGGCGATAATGCCCGTTGGCGGCAGATCGACCGCGAGCGCCTGGCGAAAGCCGTAGTTGCCGATGAGGACAATGGCGGCGGTGCCGAAGATAAACGGGGCGACACCGATGAGACTGGCGCGAATCGGGTCAGTCTGGCCAATCATCACGTAACCCATCGTCACCTGCACCTGCTTGCCGCGAGTGACACTGCGCGACGGCCCCAGCGAGAACTTACCCGTGGGGACGAAGAGCAGCCTGGCGGTGATCCAGTGGCTAAACTCGTGGAGGAAGATGCCCGGCGCAAGCACGAGAAAACGCAGCCAGATGGCGCGGTAATCGCTGCCCAGGGTGATGACGCCCAGCGCGTGCAGATGAATCATCACCCAGCGCTTGAGCAACGTGACAGGGACCATGAGCAGCCCCAGCCATAGCAGGCTGGTCCAAAGATCGGGCATGGCGGGCGTCATCAGCCAGTGGTGCTCATTGGTACGGCGGGACCAACGACGGAGGACGAAGAACCAATAGAGACCAGCCCTTTTGTCCTTCGTCCTTGGTCCTTGGTCGTCCTAGCCCTTCGCCTGCGCGGCCGCTTTGATGATAGTCGTGAAGTCCGCGCTCTTGAGGGCCGCGCCGCCGATCAGCCCGCCGTCGATGTCCGGCTCGCTCAGCAATTCCAGCGCGTTCGCCGCGTTCATCGAGCCGCCGTACTGGATGCGGATGGCATCGGCCACAGCGTGGTCGTACCGCTGGGCCAGGACGGCGCGGATTTCGCGGTGAACCGCGTTCGCGCCCTCCGGCGTCGCGGCGCGGCCCGTGCCGATGGCCCAGACCGGCTCGTAGGCGACCACTGTGCCCTGCGCCTGCTCCGCGCTCAGCCCCTCGTAGGCGGCCCGCACCTGGCGCGCCACGACCGCACTGGTGTGGCCTGCCTCGTTCTCCTCCAGCGTCTCCCCGACAGCGATGATGGGGATGAGGTTGTGAGCCAGCGCTGCATGGACCTTCTTGTTCACCGTCTCATCAGTCTCGCCGAACATCTTGCGCCGATCTGAGTGGATGAGGTTTAGTTAGTAGT
>JAHCIE010000314.1 GCA_026129385.1 Anaerolineae bacterium | reverse complement strand
TCATCGTGAGCGGGGCGGCCGTGGCGGCGCTGGCGGCCAAAGATGCGGCGGCGCGCCTCCTCGAAGGGAAGTATCTCGTCCTCGCTGGCAGCAACCAGGAGTAGGCCGGTGCGGGCGTAGCCGACGCTGCCAGGGTGAGGGCCTTCGACGTCGGCAATGAGGTTTGGATAGTGCGCACCCGCCTGGGAGGCGAACTCGAACCACTCGTCGGAGTCGCGGGTGTTGGTACTGGGCGAGATGATGCCTGCGCCAGCGTCGGTGGCGCGGCCTCGGTCGCGACGGTCGAGGAGCAGCGTGCGCGCCCCGTTGACCACCAGATAGTAGGCTGCCGCCATGCCGACGATACCTCCGCCCACAACGATCGCGTCATACATGCGCGCTAGCCCTCCGCGAACTGGCCGGTTTCAACGTCGCCCAGGGCGCGCTGCAGGTCGGCCTGGGCCAAAATAACCGTGGTTCCCCGCACACCAGAGCCGATGGATACTTCGTTCTCGGCGAAGATACTTTCGTCGGCCAGGATACGCATGGGTTGGGGCAGGCCGAAGGGGGACACGGCTCCGATGGGGTAGCCCGTGACTTCGAGCAACTCAGCCCCGCTCGCTGTGGTCAGCCGCGACTGGCCCAGATGTTTGCGTAAGGTAGGCCATGCCACTTGCTGCGCCCCAGCTACCAGGACCATCACGTACTCACCTTGACCGACGCGAAACACGATGCTGCGAATCACCTGCTCCGGCCGCTGTCCACGCTCGCGCGCAGCTTGCTCCAGGGAGGTAACCTCGCCGGGGTGGCGGAACTCGCGGTGGGGAATGCCCATGGCCGCCAGCGCCGCGCCGACGGGTGTCCTGTCGCTCATGGATGCAACCGCCTCTGAGTGAGGGCGCCGCGGATGGCTACCTGGACGGCCGCGACCGACTGCGTACCGTCGATGAGGTCCAGCAGGTCGCGCTGTTGATAGTATAGCTCTAGCGGGGCGGTCTGACGCATATAGACCTGGATGCGGTTGGCGACGGTTTCCGGTTTATCGTCAGTTCGCTGATAGAGCGCGTTGCCGCAGAAGTCACAGCGACCCACCTCGCGCGGCGGGTTCATCGTCGCATGGAAGGTCCCGCCGCATACAGAGCAGATCCAGCGACCGCTCAAGCGTTCCATCAGTGTTGCGAAGGGAACCTGTAGGTCGATGACCGTGGCAATGCGCCAGCCGTGCTCAGCCAGAGCACAATCGAGGGCCTCGGCCTGGCCGACGGTGCGCGGAAAGCCGTCGAAGATGGCCCCATACCGACAATCGGCGCGGCTCAGGCGATCCATGACCATGGCGATGGTCAGCTCGTCGGGAACCAACTCACCCGAATCCATGTATCGCTGGGCGGACTGGCCCAACTCGGTCCGGGAGCGGACGTGCTCGCGGAACAGGTCGCCCGACGCCACCCTCACCAGGCCGAGATACACCATGAGCCATTGCGCCTGGGTGCCCTTGCCCGCGCCCGGGCCACCGAGCAGAATCAGGTAGGTCGGGGTAAAGATGGTGTCGGGCACGCGGTTCCTCCTCCGACCAGGTGGCGCGTGGTGGGCGAATGACAGGGGCGGCCCACGAGATAGACGAGCGTCTGTCAGTGCGTGCACAAACGGAACGGGACAGATGTTAGCATAGGCGGGGCCTGTTTTCAACTATCTGATACGCGCCTCGCTCGCGCGTTTGGCTTGCTACGGCGCTACTTGCCAGTTCCCGCCAGCGTCTGTATAGTGTTGTTCTTGAAGGGTGCACCCTCGCTCTGGGTTCGGTTCGACAATCTCGCTTCCACCCGAAAGGATGGCTTTCGATGCGTCTCCCTCCTGGCGTTCGCCGCGCGACGCTCTTGCCGCTACTGGCCCTGTTCGCCTTCGCCCTGGCTCTGGCTGGCTCGTCGCAGCCAGCCCAGGCTGTGTCGACCACCGTTGTCATCAGCCAGGCATATGGCGGTGGTGGCAACAGTGGCGCTCCGTATAAGAACGATTTTGTGGAACTATTCAACCGGGGCGCCACTACGGTGTCGCTGAGCGGCTGGTCGGTCCAGTATGCGAGCGCGACGGGCATGGGCAACTTTGGCAGCAATCTCATCGCTACCCTGTCCGGCTCCCTGGCGCCGGGACAATATTATCTCGTGCAGGTTGCCAGTGGTGGGGCGAATGGTGTTGCCCTGCCCACACCCGACGCGACAGGGACGGTCAACATGGGCAGCACGGGCGGCAAGGTAGCCCTGGTCAACACGACCACAGGCCTGGCCTGCAACGGCGGGTCGACGCCTTGCACGGCGACGCAGCTGGCCCAGATCATCGATCTTGTCGGCTGGGATGGGGCGAACTTCTTCGAGGGCAGCGGCCCCGCCTCCGCAACGACCAGCGTGACAGCCGTCGTGCGTAAGGATAGTGGCTGCACCGATACCGATATCAACAGCGACGACTTTACCGCTCTGGCCCCCGCACCACGCAACACCCTGTCAGCTCTCAACCCGTGCGTCGCTCCCGATGCACCCCCGACGGTGACCAGCACCTATCCAGCGAACGGCGCAACGGACGTGGCGGTGAACACCAACCTGGCCGTCACCTTCAGTGAGCCGGTCACCGTCACCGACCCCTGGTTCACGTTGAGTTGTAGCGTCAGTGGCGCGAAGACCGCCGTGGCGAGCGGTGGGCCGACGACGTTCAGCCTGGATCCGACGACCGACTTCGTCGGCGGCGAGACCTGCACGCTGACCATCGTTGCCGTGAATGTCAAGGACCAGGACAACAACGACCCGCCTGACGCCATGACGGCCAACTTCAGCGTTGGATTCAGCACGGTTGATGTCTGCACACTGCCTTACACGCCCATCCCCGCCATTCAGGGCAGCGGCGCGACGGTGGCCATCAGTGGTGGCGTGACGACCCAGGGTGTCGTCATTGGTGACTACGAAGGGCCGTCGCCCGCCCTACGCGGCTTCTTCATCCAGGACCCGCTTGGCGACGGCAACCCGGCCACATCGGACGGTATCTTCGTCTTCGAGGGCAGCAACGCCAACACGGTCAGTCTGGGCGACGTCGTGCGCGTGACCGGCACGGCCGGCGAGAACCAGGGCCAGAGCCAGATCAGCGTCGGGACCATCGTCAAGTGCGGGGTGGGGACCGTAATGCCAACGGACGTGACGCTGCCCTTCGCGGCGGCCGATGCCGCCGAGCGCTACGAGGGCATGCTGGTGCGCCTGCCGCAGACGCTGTATGTGACAGAGCACTTCCAGCTGGGGCGCTTCGGCCAGGTCGTACTGTCATCGGGCGGGCGGCTGCGCCAGCCCACGGACCAGGTAGCGCCCGGCGCGCCGGCCAACGCCCTTCAGGCCCAGAACAACCTGGACCGTATCATCCTCGACGATGCCTCGCAGGCCCAGAACCCCGATCCCATCCTGTTTGGCCGTGGCGGCCTGCCCCTCAGCGCGAGCAATACCTTGCGTGGCGGTGACACCGCGACGGGCATCGTGGGCGTCATGACCTACACCTGGGCGGGCAACGCAGCCAGCGGCAACGCCTACCGCGTCCGGCCCATCAACGCCCTGGGCGGTGGCGTCCCTGACTTCCAACCGGCCAACCCACGGCCTGCGACGGCCCCCAATGTTGGCGGGGACTTGAAGGTCGTGGGCATGAACCTGCTCAACTACTTCAACACCTTTGATGGCGCAGCCACGAATGGCTGCAACCTGGGGGTTGGCGGCGCTCCGACCGATTGTCGGGGCGCGGATGACGCGGGTGAGTTCGATCGTCAGTGGCCGAAGACCGTGGCGGCCATCCTCGGCACAGGCGCGGATATCGTCGGCCTCGTCGAACTGGAGAACGACGGCTATGGTCCCACCAGCGCCATCCAGGATGTTGTCAGCAAGCTGAACGCAGCGACCGCGCCGGGCACATGGGCCTTTATCGATGCTGACGCCGCTACGGGTCAGGTCAACGCCCTGGGCACGGACGCCATCAGGGTGGCCTTCATCTACAAGCCGGCCAGGGTGACGCCGGTCGGCCAGACGGCCGCGCTGAACAGTGTCGCCTTCGTCAACGGCGGCGACAGCGCGCCCCGCAACCGCGCCTCGCTGGCCCAGGCCTTCGAGCAGGTGGCCGACGGCGCGCGCCTCATTGTCAACGTCAACCACCTCAAGAGCAAGGGCAGCGCGTGCGACGCAGCCGACGCGGGCGACGGCCAGGGCAACTGTAACACGGTGCGGACGAACGCAGCGAACGAGTTGGTAAGCTGGCTGGCGACCAACCCGACGGGAACGGGCGAGACCGATGTCCTCATCGTGGGCGACCTGAACTCGTATGCGAAGGAAGACCCCATCACGGCCTTTGCCAGCGGTGGCCTGGCCAACCTCGTTGCCAGCCGCATCGGCCCCGATGCTTATTCCTACGTCTTCGACGGCCAGTGGGGTTACCTGGATTATGCCCTCGGCTCGGCCTCGCTCGCGACAAAGGTCAGCGGCGTTGGGGAGTGGCATATCAACGCGGATGAGCCGAGCGT
>JAHCIE010000313.1 GCA_026129385.1 Anaerolineae bacterium | reverse complement strand
CACGCCGCGCCTATTTGCAGCCTGGCGTTTCGGCCCGACGGCGCGATGCTCCTGGCCGGCGACAGTGAGGGCCACATTGGCCTATGGTCCGTCGGCAAGCGCGGCTCGTGGAGCAAGACGGGCGAGCTAGCCAGTTCCCTCAAAGGGGCCTACGTGGCCTGCTCCCCGGACAATCAGGGCGTCGCCGCCGTGGGGGCCGACGGTCGGCTCATCGTCTGGCACATTGACCGGCAGCAGCTCACCTTCGATACGGGGCCAGCCCGCCATCTGGCGATCGTGCGCGACCAGGGTATGCCGCCGCCGGCCGCCGTTGTCTACAGCCCCGACGGGCGTTCCCTGGCGTACACGGCGCCGGGCCAGCCAGTGCGGCGGCTCTTCCTACTGAGTGGGCAGATCGACGACGTAGGGAATGGCCGCGACTTCACCTGTCTGGCCTTCAGCCCGGATGGCCTGACCCTCGCGGCGGGCGCGCGAGATGGGAGCGTGTGGCTATGGCCTGTGATGTGAGCCGTCAGCCCCGCGCTGGGGGATGCCAGCATGGATAACGTTGCCTCTCTCAGTGGCGGCGCAAGCCTCGTCCTGTTCGCCACTCTGGGCGCAGCGGCCCTGTTGGCCGTGATCGGCCTGGCCTTCCTGCTCGCCCGCTGGTGGCGCACCCGCATCGACAGCCAGCCCGCGCTGGCGAATATCGATGGCAATGCTGCGCCGCCTACGGCCCAGGCCGTCGAGGTTGGTGAGGAGCCGCAGGCCGGGCGTGAGGTCGCCGCCACCACCGCCCTCAGCGGCGCGGGTGTCCAGGTCTCGCCCCACCCGCCGGAGACCTACCCTGCCACCCAGCCGCTCAACTCTGGCGTCGGCGCGGTGACATCCCGACTGGCGTTACCCCTCACCTGGCGGGTGGCCTGGGCCTCCCACGTGGGCCATGTCCGTCAGTTGAACGAGGACAGCCTCGTGGCGCTGAACCTGGATATGGTGAGCCAGCGCGGCCACGACCCGCTTGGCCTGTTTGTGGTGGCCGACGGCATGGGCGGGCAGGCGGCGGGCGAGGTCGCCAGCCAGACGGCCATCAAGGTGATAGCCCGCTCTGTGGCGCAGCAGATGGTGACACCGCTGCTAGACGGTGAAGAGGTGGCGGCGGCTGAGGCGATGCTGCACGCGGCCTGTCAACAGGCCAACAAGGCGGTCTACGACCTGAGCCGCCAGCAGCGCAATGACATGGGCACGACGTGTGTGGCGGCCCTCCTTCGCGAGAGTGTGGTCTACGTCGCCAATGTCGGGGATAGTCGCGCCTACATCGTCGGCGACGCGGGCATCCGCCAGGTGACAGTGGACCATTCGCTGGTGGAGCGCCTCGTCGCCAGAGGACAAATCACGCGGGAAGAGGCCCGCGTCCACCAGGACCGCAACTTTATCTACCGCCACCTGGGCGAAAAAGCCAACGTCGACATTGATATGTTCTCAGTACAGTTGCATCCTCAACATTGGCTGCTGCTGTGCTCCGATGGCCTCAACAGCATGATCGATGACGAGGCCATTCATCGGGCCATCATTACCGCCCCGACACCCGACCGCGCCTGCCAGGCCTTGATCGACTGCGCGCTCATGGCTGGCGGTGACGATAACGTTTCCGTCGTCGTACTTCACGCCGCCTAGCTACCCTGGGGGAGGACTCATGGAGTGCCCAATCTGCCATTTCCACAATCGCATCGGCGCCCGTTTCTGTCAGCAGTGCGGTCAGCAGCTGATGGCTACCTCGGCTGTCGCCACGACGGCCGCCGATGGCGCGCCATCGCCACCGCCGCCCGCCGCGACGGCTGCCGCCCCCGCCCCCGCTGCCGAGGCAGCAGCGCCACCCACCAGCCCGCCCGCGCCCGCGTTGCCCCCCGACGACATCACTCCACGCGCCGCTGAGACGGTGGTAGCGGTCGCCGCGCCCGAACCGGTGGCGACCACCGCGCCCTCCAACGGGCCGCCGGAGGCGACGTCGCCGGGCGTTCCCCCCCACGCGGCGGGCGCGGCGGGCGCGCTCGCTCCAGAGCCAAGCGGGCCAGCAACGCCCGCGCCCACCGCCGAGCCATCCGCCTTCCAGGTCGGCGCGACGATTGCCGGTCGCTATCTTGTACTGGAGGTCCAGGCACACGACCTACAGACGCAGTACGTGGTGCGCGACCGGCAGCTGTGCCACGCCTGTCAGCAGCCCCTGGCGAACCCCGACGACCCTTTCTGCGACAATTGCGGCGCGGCCCTGGCCGAGCAGAAGCTCCTCCTCGATGGCAGCGCGGTCCAGGGTGATCAGGTCGTGTCAGAACTGTCGCCCGTCTCATTGCCTGCGCCCGCCGCGCCCGTGCCTCGCCCCCTGCGCCTGGCCGTCGCGGCGCGAACTCACCCCGGGCGTGTGCGCGAGCTGAACGAGGATAGCCTGTCCACGCTGACCCTCAGCCTGGTCTTCGAGACGCAGTGGCAGGGTTGTGGCGGCCTGTATGTCGTCGCCGACGGCATGGGCGGTCACGACGGCGGCGAGGTGGCCAGCCGCCTGGCCGTGCAGGCCATCAACGCGGCGCTCGTGCCGACGATTCCCTCTCTCGCGGCGGCCGCCGCGCCCGCCGAGGAGCTTGCCGCCCTTCTGACGCGCGCCGTCCTGGCGGCGAACCAGAGCATCCTCGACGCCGGCCAGGTGCGCGGGAGCGATATGGGCAGCACCGTCACCCTGGCCCTCGTGGTTGGCGACACCGCCCATATCGCCAATGTGGGCGATAGCCGCACCTACCATTGGTCAGGCAACCTGTTACGCCGCGTTACTGACGATCACTCCCTGGTGTGGAGCCTGGTCCGCGCGGGTCAGATCACCGAGGACGAGATCTATAGCCACGACATGCGCAACTACATCTACCGCAATCTCGGCGCGAAGCCCGCCCTGGACGTGGACACCTTCATCCAGCCGCTCGCGCCCGGCGACCGCCTCCTCCTCTGCTCCGATGGGCTGTGGGAGATGGTGCGCAGCGAGGGCATCGAGACCGTGCTGAACGCCACACCCGACCCCCAAGCCGCCTGCGACCTGCTCATCGAGCACGCCAATCAGGCGGGCGGCGAAGACAACATCACCGTCATCGTCGTGCAGGCCAACGAAGCAGGAAGGGGGTGACGTTCTCTTTGCCCATCGCCCGCTGCTGCGCGAAGTGTGGTCAGCCCACGAGCGCGTAGGGAGAGGCCGGGGTCGTCCCCACGCCTGAGTGCCCGGCGCTGCCGTTAGCCATGGAAGGAGAGTAGCGATGCCTGGTGAAGTAAGTCTCAATTACCAGTTGAACAAGGCTATGGTCCCCGTGCTCCAGACCCAGCAGCTGGTGTATGTACTGCTGGACGTGCGACCGACCGGCGCGGTATCGGCGGTGCGGATGCCCCTCAATGCGGCATTCGCCCTCGACCGCAGCGGGTCTATGGATGGCGAGAAGCTGCGGAATGTGAAGGAGGCCGTCAAGCTGGCCCTCGACCAGATGCAGGCGGAGGACATCGTCTCGATCGTCGCCTTCGACTCTTCAGCCCATGTCCTCGTGCCGAGCCAGCCCCTCACGCAGCGCCAGTCCATTCTGTCCAAGCTCAGCGGCCTGTCGGCCGACGGGGGAACGGAGATGGCGAAGGGGATGCAGAAGGCCCTGGACGAGGCGCTGAAGAACCACCGGCCCGACCGCGCCAGCCGCCTCATCCTGCTCACCGATGGTCAGACGGCGAGCGACGAGCGACGCTGTGAGCAGATCGCCGCCGACGCCGGCGAGAAGGGTATCCCGATCACCGCCTTTGGCCTGGGGAGCGACTGGAACGAGTCGCTCCTGGAAAGCATCGGGCAGAAGAACGGCAGCGACTCCCACGTGGATTATCTGGCGCGGCCCGACCGGGTGCTGACCGAGTTCACCCGCACCGTGCAGCAGATGCAGGCGGCGGTAGTGAAAAACGCGGAACTGATTCTACGGCTGGTCGTCGGGGTCACGCCCCGCCGCGTGTGGCGTGTGATTCCAACCATCGCCGAGTTGCCTAGCCGCGCCATCTCCGACCGCGACGTCCAGGTTCCTCTGGGTGAGTTGGACAAGGATACCGGCCAGGCCCTGCTCATCGAACTGATGGCCCCCGTGCGCCAGGCGGGGCAATAGCGCATGGCGATGGCGGAGGTCAGCTACGACGTGCCCAGCCTCAGCCTCCAGGGCGAGAAGGTCAGGAGCGACATCGTGATCACCTACACCCTCGACGCGGCCCAGGCGCAGGCGTCCAACCCCTACGTGATAGGCCTGGTAGAGAAGGTGTCGGTGCATCGGCTTCAGACCCGGGCGCTGGACGAGGCCCGGCAAGGTAACACGCAGCGTCTCCGCCAGGTCGCCACGCGCCTGCTCGACCTGGGCGAGACCGACCTAGCTAACACGGCCCTGGCGGAGGCGGAGCGCGTCGACCAGGGCCAGGGTCTCTCCCAGGCTGGTACGAAGAAGCTGACTTTCGAGACCCGCAAACTCACTCAACGCCTGTCCGAAGACCCGTGAGACCAACCCGCCCT
>JAHCIE010000312.1 GCA_026129385.1 Anaerolineae bacterium | reverse complement strand
GGCGCCAGACAGCGCCACCTCGCCGCCCAGGGGCTGGCGGACGTCGAAGCCGTAGAGCGCCCGCGTCAGGGGGTAGGCCAGGTTATCGTTGATGGTCACTTCGTGGCTGTGGCGGCTGTAGTAGGGCGTGACGTAGTCCACCTGGCCGTCGAGGATCGGCTTGGCGAGGCGCGCCACCCAATCCGGGGTAATACTGCGCAGGTCGGCATCGACGACCATGCAAGCCGAGGCTCTCACCTGCTGGGCCACCTCAAACATGGCCCGCATGGCGCTGCCCTTGCCCATGATACCCTGATAGCTGGTGACGATGCGTTGCACGTTGCGCGGCAAGCGTGCGTGGGAGGCTACCTGAATTGTCTCGTCCGTAGACATGCCGTCGGCGACAACCACGACAGCCCGGGCGTCGGGAAAGGTCAACTGCGCACCTTCGCCCACGACGCCCATGACATTGGCGATGGTCTTGGCATTCTTGTAAGTGGGGATACCGATGACAAGATCGGCGTGTCCGATCGCTCGAACACGCCGCAAGGCGTCTGAACGCAACGCACTGTCGACGAAAATCACCGTGACTTCTCCTCAGAGAACGCTTTACAGAATTATACACCATTTAGATGAGCAGGGAATGAGAAGTTTGCCCTGAGGCAGGGTTCCCTCTACAATCTTTGGCTGACCCGATTCCCGTGAAGGAGCAGGCTATGGACTTGAGGCGCACTATCCGCGACATCCCCGACTTCCCCATCGAGGGCGTCCTCTTCCGTGACATTACCACCCTCCTGAAGGAGCCAGACGCCTTCCGGGCCGCCATCGATAGCCTGGTCCATCGCTACCAGGCTATACCCCTCGATCTCATCATCAGCATCGAGTCGCGCGGGCATATCTTCGCCTCACCGCTGGCGTATGCGCTGCACACGGGACTGGTACCGGTGCGCAAGCCTGGCAAGCTACCCGCCGACAAGATCACCGTGTCCTACGAACTGGAATATGGGACAGAAAGCCTGGAGATGCACCGCGATGCCGTCGCGCCGGGGCAGCGGGTGCTGGTCGTGGACGACCTCATCGCCACGGGCGGCTCGGCGCGCGCGGCAATTCAACTGGTGGAAGAGCTGGGCGGCCAGGTAGTCGGCGCGGCATTCCTGATCGAGTTGCAGTTTCTCAAGGGTCGCGACGCTCTGGCGGGCTACGACGTGTTCTCGGTGCTCCAGTACTGAGCGAGGGTGAAGATCGAGGGGGGGCTTGCCACTCTGGCTAATGACCACACTCGAGCCGATGAGCAGCGTCATTCAGGGATGCTCGCGGGGCGTTGCGTGGCCTGTACCTTCGCGACTCATGTCGCCACGACGAAGGCGACGGCGTGCTCGTGGGTGTGGGACAGGCTGACAGCGAAGTGCGCCAGGCCCAGGTCGGCGGCGCGCGCCGCGGCCAGGCTGTGGAGCATCACCACTGGCCGCCCGCGCGCATCATTCGCAATCTCAATGTCGCGCCAGCGCACGTCGCCGATGCCCGTCCCGAGGGCTTTGGCGACGGCCTCCTTGGCGGCGAAGCGCGCTGCTAGCCGCTCCGCCGAGCCGGCGCAGGCGATACGCTCGGCCGGGGTATAGACGCGCGCCAGGAAACGCTCGCCGTGCCGGGCCAGAGCGCCTTGCACGCGCGCCACCTCAATCAGGTCAACGCCGAGTTCCATGCCCCATTACCCTGTAACCATGTCAGGCCCGGCCACGGCCAGGGCGTAGGCGTCGGGCGTCATCCAGCGGCGCGCGACGGCCTGCACGTCAGCCAGCGTGACGGCGTTGATGAGGCCCGGCAGGCGGTACAGGTAGTCGAGGCCCAGGCCGTAGAGTTCAATGTCCATTAACTCAGAGGCCACGCTCTCATTGGTCTCGACATCCAGCGGTAGTGAGCCTGTCAGGTAAGCCTGCACATCGGCCAGTTCCCAGGCCGCCACGGGCTGGTCGCGCATGCGTCGCATCTCGTCGAGGATCAGGCCCACAGCACGCTCGACATTGGCGGGGTTGACGCCCGCTCGGGCATACCACGGCCCCGCCCCCAGCCCCGCATCAAATGTCGAGCGAGCGTAGTAGGCCAGGCCCGCCTGCTCGCGCACGCGCTCCCCCAACCGGCCACCGATCCCCATCTGCCCCAGAATCGAGTTCGCGACCCACATCGGCACGTAGTCCGCGTGGGCGCGGTCCAGGCCTGGCGCGCCCAGCACCAGGTCGCTCTGTGTCTTGCCCGGCAGGCCCACTGTTTCCTGTCGAATATCGCTCAGGTTGGGGACGGCGGGTAGGCCAGGGGCGGGGCGGGTTGCGCCCTGCCAGCCGCCCAGAGCCGCCTCCAGGAGGACCAGCACGGCCTCGGTTTGCACAGCGCCGGCCACGACCAGGATGCTGTCGCGTGGCCCATAGTGGGCGATATAGAAGGCGGCGAGATCGTCGCGCGTGAGATTGGCAACACTATCGCGCGAACCCGACACGGACCGCGCGAAGGGATGGTCAGGCGGATAGATCAGGCGGGCAAAGGTCTGGTAGGCGACGATGCCTGTATTAGCCTCGCGCTGGCGCAGGCTGTTGAGAATCTGGTCCCGCACGCGGCTCACATGCTCCGGCGGAAAGGTCGGGCGCTGCAGGACATCGCCCAGGGTGTCGATCAGCAGCGGCAGGTCGTCATGGAGACACTTGCCGCCGAAGGTCGTCAGGAAGTAGCCACAGCCGACGCCCAGAGTCGCGCCCACCGACTCGATACTCTCAGCGATGTCGGCGAAGGAGCGGCGCGCTGTGCCCCGCGTCACGAGGGAGGCGGTGAACTGGGCCAGGCCGGCCGCGTCCCTCGGCTCGTGTGCGCTGCCGACGCGCAGGATACCGCGAAGCACGACGGCCTGGCTGGTCCAGTTCTCGCGCACCAGCACCGTCATGCCATTGGGCAGGCGATGCCGGGTTACGTCATGCGGACCCGGTAGGAGAACGCTGCCCCGTGGGGTGGGGGACTCGAGGCTCAAGGGCGGCTCCGCTCCCAGGCTGCTGCCTGGGGTGTGTACCAGCCGATGACGCGCTGGGTAGGCACAAGATACGTCGCAGCGACACGCTGGATATCGGCGGCGGTGACGGCCTGGAGGCGTGCTAGCAGGTTATCCAGCATCCGGTAGTCGCCGAGGATCTCGGCTGTCCCCAGGCGTGAAGCCTGCCCGCCGACCGTCTCGGTGACATAAGCTATCTGCGCCTGCACCTGTTTGAGGGCCTTGGCCATCTCGCGTTCTGCGACCGGCTCACCGGCGACGCGCTCGATTTCCCGTTGCAGCGCGGCCTCAATGTCGGCGGGGCTCTCGCCATCGCGTACCGTCGCGCTGAAGGAGAAGAGGTAGGGGTCCAGTGACGCGCCATAAGAGCTGGACACGGCTGTCGCCAACTCCGTCTCGACCAGGGCCTGGTACAGGCGCGACGAACGATGCTGCGCGCTTGCGCCATCGAGGATGGCATCGAGCATGGTGAGCGAGTAGTAGTCGGGGTCGCTCACACTGGGTGTGCGATATGCCATATGCACGAAGGCCGTGGGGTCAGGGCCGGTCAGGTGAACCCGCCGCTCACCGGCCATCGGTGGCTCGGCGCGGGTCACGGGCGGCGGCGGAGCGGCGGCGGGGATGACGCCGAACAGATCCGCGATGCGCGCCAGAAGCACGTCCGGCGCGAAGTCGCCGCTGGCGACGACGATGGCGTTATTGGGGGCGTAGTAGGTCTGGTAGTGGCGGTAGAGCTGATCGCGGGTGATGGTGCGCAGGTCGGCCTTGTCGCCGATGATGGCGTGGTGGTAGGGGTGGACGCGGAAGGCCAGCGCCCGCATCTCCTCGCCCAGCCGCCAGCCGGGGGAGTTCTCGTGGCCCTCGCGCTCGGCGATGATGACCGTCCGCTCGGACTGGACGTCGGCCGCGTCGAAGCGGGCGTTGACCATGCGGTCGCTCTCGATGCGCAGCGCCAGGTCCAGCCGCTCGGCGGGCAGCGTCGCGTAGTACTTCGTCGCGTCCATGCCGGTCATGCCGTTCCACGTCCCGCCCTCGCGCTCGATGGCGCGCTTGAGGGCGCGCGCCGAGAACTGGGGCGTGCCCTTGAACAGCAGGTGCTCGACAAAGTGGGAGATACCGGTCTCGCCGCTGCGCTCGTTGCGGCTGCCGACCCTGTACGTGACCCAGAACGAGGCGACCGGCGCGTGGGTGGCGCGCTGGAGGATGACGGTCAACCCGTTGTCGAGGTGGGTGTACAGGGGGTCGGTCAACCAACGTCTCCTGGCGCACGAGAGACCTGACAGATTTTGAAAACCTGTCAGGTCTTAGAGAGGGGTCACGCGTGGACGGGCTGGGCGAGGGGGCGCGACGGCAGGGGCGCTTCGTCGCCGCTGTAGCCGCGCCCGACGCCGCGATAGACAAAGCCCAGGTCGGCCATCTTGTCCGGGTCGTAGAGGTTGCGGCCGTCGACGATGATGGGCAGGCGCAGCGCGGCCTTGACGCGTTGGAGGTCGAGCTGCTTGAACTCGTTCCACTCTGTGACGACGACCAGGGCGT
>JAHCIE010000311.1 GCA_026129385.1 Anaerolineae bacterium | reverse complement strand
CAGCTACCCGCTGCTGTGGGCGCAGGTGAATGTGAACCCCTCGACGGGCAAGCAGAGTTGGGATGTCATCGCCAAGATCGGCAACGACCCGGTGAACCTAACACCCGGCTCGGATGCCGATGAGATTGACGCTGCCTGGTCAAAGGACCAACAGTACGTGGCCTATGCCTCCAACAAGGATGGTCACTTCGAGATCTATCGCATGAAGGCCGACGGCGGCGAGAAGACACGCCTGACGCAGACGGCCACCACGGTGAACAACGTGCAGCCAACCTGGTCGCCCGACGGTCAGCACATTGCTTTTACCTCCGATGCGGGCACGTTCAATACCCTCGACATCTACGTCATCGACGCGTTCCCCAGCGCCGCGCCTGTAGCCGTCACCGATGACATTCGTTTGACGTGGCCCAATCCGCCGCCGACGCTGGTCCCGACACCGACCCGGCCGACCCCTACGCCGTCGCCCACCTCGACGCCCGCGTCGTCGCCGACGCCGACCGTTGGCCCAACCGTCTCGGTGATCGATAACTATTTCCGCCAGTCGACCAGTCGGCTGCCCAGCTGGTCGCCCGACGGCGTCCACATCACCTTCGTCAGTAATCGCGCGGGCCATGATGAGATCTACATCATGCAGGCCGATGGCCGCAACCAGTTGCGGCTGACTTTCTCGAACGGTGAGAACAGCGCGCCGCGCTGGTCCCCGGACGGCCAACGTATCGCCTTCATGTCGAGCCGCGACGGGAACTGGGAAATCTACACCATTCGCGCCGACGGGCTGACGGAGACCCGCATGACCACCAATGGCGCGGTGGACTCCCAACCCAGTTGGGCGTCGAGTAGCGCGGCCCTCGTGTTCATCACGACGCGCAACGGGCGGAACGACTTCTACGCGCTTACGCTAGATGGATCGTTGGTTCAGCCGCTGCTGGTAGATAACAAGGAGCACATGGGGCCAGCCTGGTCGCCATAGGCGCGCGGACGTGGCTCTCGCTGGGGACACAAGGAGCGGGAGGGCGCACGCTGCGCCCTCCCGCTCCTTGAATATGTGGAATCGATGACGTGCTAGATGATAAGAACGTGGACTGCTTCAGCTTCCCAGCCGCGACCCATAATCTCGAATTCGACCGCCTGGCCTTCGCTCAGACTGCGTAGGCCGCCTTCCAGCCCGGAGCGACGCACGTGATACTCGCGCCCGTCGTCATCATCGACAATAGCTCCCTCGCCTTTGTCGAGATCGTAGCCCTTGACGTGGCCGTAGGAGCGCACCACGTAGTGGACCTCAAACTCGTCGTGATCGCGCGTGGTTCGGTTATCTTGTCCATGCGACTCGCGACGTGGCGGGCTATCGTAACCGCCTCGGCCAGGCGTCGGCACTGGCTGAGACTCGACAGGCTCGGGCGGCAACTGGCGTGGGGCGCAGCGCGGGCACTGGGTGGGCGGCTCGACGGGCAAGCCGGCCGCATCTAACCGCCGCTGTTCTTCGACGGTGAAGACGAACTGCGCGCCGCACGTCTCGCACACCAGTAACATGTCGCTGAATCGACCGGGCTGCAAGGTGGCAACAGGTTTGGGCGCGCTTCCCGCCGACCGCATGGGGCGCCGCCGCGACCGAGTAGGCATAGGCTACTCTTCGCTCGACGCCGCAGGCTCGTCGGTCGGACCAGCTTCGACGACCGGCTCGCTGTCGGCCAGCGACTCTACCTCGTCGAAGGAGGGGCTTTCGACCTCAGCCGCTGTCGCCTCGATGACGACCGTGGGCTCCTCGGCGGCGGCGGCAGCCGTATCGGCCTCGGCCTCGACCTCAGCCAGGACCATCCCATCGGCTTGGGGTGCTTGCTTGAGGCTCAGGCTGACGCGCTTGCGCTGCGTATCGACACCCAGCACTTTGAGGGTGTACTCGTCGCCGACGCGCACCACATCCCCCGGATTGGCGACTGGGCGGTCGGCCAGTTCCGAGATGTGGATGAGGCCCTCGACGCCTTCATCGATGCGGGCGAACGCACCGAACTTCGCCAGGTTGGTGATGATGCCCTGGACAAGCTGGCCGGGCTGGTAGCGCGCCTCGATGTCGCTCCACGGGTCCTGGCGCAGCCGCTTCATGCTCAGGCCGATGCGGTTGCGCTCCCGGTCGACGTTCAGCACGTAGACCTCGACATCCTGCCCAACGCGGAGCAGGTCCTTAGGCTGCGCGTTGCGGTCCCAGGACAACTCGGACACGTGGATCAGCCCGTCGGCGCCACCGAGATCGACGAATGCCCCGAAGTCGGTAATGGACGTGACCTTGCCAGTAACGACCGCGCCTTCCTTCAGTTCGTCGAGGATGCGCTCCTTCTGGCCCTTGCGCCATTCCTTCCACGCCAGACGTTCCGAGGCGATCAGCCGCCGCTGGCGGCGGTCGACTTCGATCACCTTGATGGGGATGCTCTGGCCCACCATCGCCCCCAGGTTCTCGCCCTGGCCACTGGCGTAGACGATATGGGAGCGGGGGACGAAGGCCTGGAGCTGGCCGAATTGGGCAATCAGGCCACCCTTGTTCTGGCCGACAACCTTCGCTTCGACGATCTCGCCACTGTCGAGCAACTCGGTCGCGCGGGTCCAATCCTGCTGACTGCGCGCCTGGCTCATGGAGACGATGATCTCGCCGGAGTTGTTGTCAGTGCGGACCACATATACCATGACTTCGTCGCCGACCTTGATGCGGGCTACGGCTTCAGGGCCCAGCTTCTCCAGATCGTTGGCGTGAACGACACCCTCGGTCTTCGCGCCAATGTCGACGACAATGCGATCTGGCGTCTTCTCGACAACGATGCCGGGGCGCGTTTCGCCGCGCTGGAGCTCCTGGTAGCCGAATTCGGGCGACTCAAGCGCCTCCCACATCGGCGATTGCTCTTTCTCCTGCTGGGACTTCTGCTCGTGGTTCACTCGCCCTCTCATGTTTGGCGTATTGCGTACTGCGTACGCGCACCGCTAATTATACGCCCCCACGGTGCGAATCCGCAATACGCAATACGCACCTCGCCGAGTTCGGCCTAGAAGTCGAACTCGCCTTCCTCGTCGAACTCCTCGTCGTCCTCGAAATCCTCGTCCTCGTCCTCGTCCTCGAACTCGTCCTCTTCCCCGTCGATGTCCCCGCTGAACTCCAGGTCCAGGTCGAAGTCATCGTCGTAGGAGTCGCCGCTGATCAAGCCGCGCCCCGACTCCTCGATGGAGGCGTTGTCACGCTCGCGGAAGCCCGTCCCGGCCGGGATGAGCTTGCCGATGATGACGTTCTCCTTGAGGCCATACAACTCGTCGATCTTGCCTGCGATGGCCGCGTCAGCCAGCACGTTGATGGTGTGCTGGAAGGCGGCGGCCGAGAGGAAGCTCTCGGTCGCCAGAGCGGCCTTGGTGATGCCGAGCAGGATGGACGAGGCCGTAGCCGGGCGGCGGTTCGCCGCGATGAGCCGGGCGTTGATCTCCTCGAACGCCAGCCGATCCACCAGATCGCCGGGCAGCATCTCACTGTCGCCAGGGTTCTTCACCCGAACCTTGCCGAGCATGTGGCGCAGCACGATCTCGATGTGCTTGTCGTTGATGTTCACACCCTGGGAGCGATAGACCCTCTGGATCTCGCTCGCCATGTATTCCTGGGTTGCCTCGCGGCCCTGAATCGCCAGGATGCGGTGCGGGTTCTTCGAGCCTTCCGTCAACTGGTGACCGGCTTCGATGACCTGCCCCCCCTCGACGCGGATACGCGCGCCGGGGGCGACCACGTAGGACTTGACCTCTTGCTTGTCGTAGGCAACGTGGACGGTCTTTTCCTCGACAGCCACGCGCCCGCCGTGGGCCGCCACAACGTTCGCGCCCTCGTGCACCATCAGAATCGCGCCGGCCTCCACCTGCTGGCCGTCCTCGACCTGAAGCACCATGTTGGGCCGCCGCACGTAGCGGTCGCGAATCAGGTCCTGGTGGATGATCCGAATCTCGCGCATCCCCTCGTCCAGGCGGTGAACCTCGACGCGCCCGCTAATCTCGGCGATCTCAGCTTCACCCTTGGGAATGCGCGCCTCGAATAGCTCCTGCACGCGCGGCAGACCGTGGGTGATGTCCGAGCCACCGGCGACACCGCCCGTGTGGAAGGTGCGCAGGGTCAGCTGCGTGCCCGGCTCACCGATGGATTGGGCGGCGATGATGCCTACCGCCTCACCGATGATGACGGGGCCGCCCCGCGCCAGGTCGCGACCGTAGCACTTGATGCATAGGCCGTGGCGCAGTGAGCAGGTCAGCGGCGAGTGGACATAGACCTTCTTGATGCCCGCCTTCTCGATCAGATCCAGCTCAGGGTAGTCGAGCATGATACCGTTCTCGACCAGAACCTCGCCTGTGTTCGGATCCGCCACCGGTCCCTGGGTAAAGCGCCCATAGAGCCGATCACGCATGCTCTCGCCGGCGGTCTTGACGTCGCGGTACTCAATCCAGATGCCCTGGCGCGTGCCGCAGTCGTCGTGGTTGATGATGGCGTCCTGCGCCACGTCCACCAGACGGCGGGTCAGATAGCCCGCGTCGGCGGT
>JAHCIE010000310.1 GCA_026129385.1 Anaerolineae bacterium | reverse complement strand
TGGGTGGCGCGGTCCACCTGGGCCGCCGAGTGGGCGAACTTGGGCGGGTCGAGGATGATCAGGTCGAAGGTCTCGCCCCGGTTGCGCAGCGTGCGCAGTACCTGGAACACGTCGCCGACGATGTACTGGTCCTGGGGACGGTCGAAGCCGTTGAGGGCCATGTGCGTCTCGGCGACCCGCAACGCCTCGGCCGACGTGTCGATATTGACGATCTCGGCCGCCTCCGCCCGCGCCGCGTACACGGCGAAGGCCCCCGTGTAGGCGAAGGCGTTGAGCACCCGCGCCCCGGCGGCCCACGCGGCCACGCGCCGGCGGTTCTCGCGCTGGTCCAGGTAGAAGCCCGTCTTCTGCCCGCCTTGCAAGTCCACCTTGAAGCGTAGTCCGTGCTCGACAATCCCCACCATGTCCGACGGCGTCCCGTACAGCACGCCGTCGGCCGCCGTCAGTCCCTCGCGGTCGCGCATCTCACTGTCGGCACGCTCGACGATGGTCGTCGGCTCGAACAGGTCCACCAGCGCCTCGACCACATCGACCTTGCGCTGCTCTATGCCCAGCGTCGATATCTGCACCACCAGGGCGTCGCCGTAGCGGTCGACCACCAGGCCGGGCAGGCCATCGGCCTCGCTGAACACGAGGCGGTAGGCGGTCGTGTCGGCGGCGACGGCGCGGTTGCGCCACAGGGCGGCGCGGGCCAGGCGGCGGCGCAGGAAGTCGCGGTCGAAGGCCTCGCCTTCGTCCCAGGTGAACAGACGCACCGCCAGTTGCGAGCGGCGGTTGTAGAGACCGCGCGCCAGGAACTCGCCTTGCGCGTTGACCACATCGACGACCGTGCCGTTGGGCGGCTGGCCCTCGACGCGGCCGATGGCCCCAGAGAAGACCCACGGGTGGCCGAAGCGCACCGGCTTGTCCTTGCCCGGCTTGAGGGTAACGCGAAAATCCGACATGGCAGCCTCTATTCCGAGCGGCGCTCGCCCAGGGCCAGCGCCACCACGCTGCTGACGATGAGCGCGCCGCCTAGCAGTTGCACTGGCGTCATCGTCTCACCCAGGAAGACCCAGGCCAGGCACGCTGTCAGGGCCGGTTCCAGGGCGGTGACCAGACTGGCATTGGTGGCGGGCAGGTAGGCCAGGCTGGCCGTGAACAGGCCGTAGCCGCCCAGCGTCGGCCCGGCGGCCAGGATGAACAGGCCGAGCCACGCGCTCGGCGGGATGGTGGGTAGCGCGTCGCGACCGGCGGCCAGGAAGAGCAAGGCCCCGGCCGCGCCAAAAGTGTAAACCATGATGGTCGTGGCGTGCAGGCCGCGCCGCGCCGCGCCCTTGCCAAACAGGCTGTAGGCGGCGAACAACGCACCCGACCCGATGCCGAGAATCGTCCCCATCGGGTTAGCGGCCAGGGTCAGCGGGTCGTATAGTCCCGCGACGAGGGCCACGCCGACAATGCTCAACACCAGCGACACACCGATGACCCGACTTAGCCGCTCGCCAAACAGCCAGCGCGAACCCAGCGCAACCAGGGCGGGCGAGGTGTACACCAGCACCGTGCTGATGGCCGCGCCGTTGAGCTGCACCGACCACGTCCAGGTCGCGTTGGTCAGGGCCAGCGTCGCGCCGTAGGCGGCCAGGAAACCCCAGTGGCGGCGCGGTAGCCGCAGGCGGTGGCGGGCGAAGACGGCCAGGACCACGGCCAGCACGCCCGCCGTCAGCAAGTCGCGCCACGCCGCCAGCGTCACGGGCAACAACGCGGTCGACGCCAGCAGGTAGGCAATCATCGGGCCGGTGGCCGACCAGACGAAGGTGCCCGTCAGGGCCAGGGTATAGCCCCGCGCCAGGTGCGACTCGGCGCGGGTGTGCGCGGCTTCTCCGATCATGCGGCCGTGTTCCTCTCGATGCGCAGGCGCAGGACGCTCTGGGTGTCACTCGTCACCCGCGCCCGCTCGTCCAGGCGCAGCCCGACGACCCACACCACCCCCTCGGCGTTGACCAGCAGTGGAACCCGGTCGCGCACGTGGCGCGGCACGCGGCGGTCGATCATGAAGTCGTGCAGGCTCTGATGCCGCCCACCCATGCCCAGCGGCGCGAAGCTCTCACCGGGAAGCCGCCCCCGCAGCCACAGCCCCCCCGCCGCGACCCGCGCATCCACGACCTCTTCCCAGACCACCGACCACCGACCACCGACCACCGACCACCGACCACTGACCACCGACCACCGACCACCGACCACCGACCACCGACCACCGCCTCCAATCTCCGATCTCCAATCTCTAGTCTCTAATCTCTGGCCTTCGCTCCACGCTCCACGCCCCACGCTCAACGCCCATTCTCCCCCCACCGCCGTTACCCCCGGCACAGCGACGGCGATGGGCGGCGCGTCCCATGCCAGCAGCGGCCCGTCGGGGTCGGGCGGTGCACCCCGGCTGACGGTGAGGGCGTCGTAGCCGCGCGTCAGAACCACGCCGTCGGGCAGGTGCGCCTGCTCGCCGGGCGCGCCCGCGTCGGCCAGATTCACGGCGCGCTCGATGTGGACCGCGCCCACGTCGCGCCCGCTGCCCAGCCGCGCCAACGCCTCGCGTACCAGCCGCCGCCGCATGGCGACCGGCTGCGCGGCCAGGGCCGCCAGGTCCAGCTCGACCGTGTCGGCCCTCGCCCGCGCTACGTCGGACCAGACGGCCTCGGTCAGGGCGTGCAGCACGTCGGCGTCGTCGGCCATGAGCGTCGCCGTGCGGGCCAGGGTCTCGACGATGGCCGGGTTGATGGTTGCCAGCCGGGGCACAATCTCGTGGCGCAGATAGTTACGCAGGAGCGTCGTGTCCTGGTTGGTGGGGTCATCGCGGAACGGCAGACTCCGCGCGGTGACGTACTCGCGCAGGTCGTGGCGGCGCAGCCCCAGCAAGGGGCGGATGAGGCGCACGTCGGCGCTGGGTGGCGCGACCACGATGGGACGGCCCAGGTCGGTATGATGCACCGCAAAGGGCACGTCGGCCGTGGGTGGCAGCGCCGCCAGGGGCCGCATCCCGCCCAGGCCATCCACGCCTGCCCCACGCAGCAGCCGCGCCAGGACGGTCTCGGCCTGGTCGTCGGCGTGGTGGGCGGTGGCGATGCGCCGCGCGCTGAGGGTGGCGGCCAGCGCGCCCAGGAAAGCGTAGCGCGCCCCGCGCCCCGCCTCTTCCAGCGACAGGCCGTGCTCGTCGGCGTAGCCTGCCACGTCGGCGACGGCGACCGTCACGGGCAGGCGATAGCCTCGCGCGAGATCGGCCACGAAAGCCGCGTCGTCCGCGCTAGCGGGGCGCAGACCGTGGTCCAGGTGGGCGACGTGCAGCGAAATGCCGAGGGGTGCGGCCAGGTGGGCCAGGACATCCAGCAGGGCAACCGAGTCGGCCCCGCCGGACACGGCCACCACGACCGTATCGCCGGGATCGAGCAGGCGGCCGGTGGTGATGGCCCGCTGGGTGCGCTCAAGCAGCGTCTCGCCGCTCACAGTCCTCCCGCCAAAGAGAGCGGCCCGCCCGCCTTACGGCCGTGGGCGGGCCGTGGAACTTGTCGCGCCTCGTCGCCTGTGGCACATTATACCCAAAGCGGCAGCGCGCGGCGAACGGGCGCGACGCCCATCGGGACCCTACGGGCGGTCCCTCCGTGGCCGCCGGTTGGGGTGTAGGGGCGGTCCCCCCGTGGCCGCCCGTAGGGGAGGTATGTCCAATTCCGACTGGCCCATCATCGTGGTTGGCGGTGGGGCGGCGGGCCTCGTGGCCGCCATCTTCGCCGCCGAGGGCGGGCGGCGCGTCCTGCTCCTGGAGCGTACCGCCACCCTCGGCCAGAAGATTCTCATCGCCGGCGGGGGCCGCTGCAACGTCCTGCCCGCCGAGGCGCATACCGGCGTCTTCGAGACGGCCTCACCCCGCGCCCCCCTGGAAGCCATCCTTCAGGCGTGGCCGCTGGCCGAGCAAGTCCGCTTCTTCGAGCGTACCCTCGGCGTGCGCCTCAAGCGCGAGGACTTCGCCACCCGCGTCACGCCCCGCCACGCGGGCGTCGTCATGGCCTCGCGCTTCGCTGGGCCGGGTAAGCTCTTCCCCATGTCCGACCAGGCGCGGGAGGTCCGCGACGCCCTGGTCGCCGAGGCGCGGCGGCGGGGTGTGACGGTGTGGACCGATCGCTCGGTCGAGGGACTTTCCTACCAGGGGGGAGATTGGAGATTAGAGATCAGGGATTGGAAGAGAGAGACTAGAGACCAGAGATTGGAGATTGGGAAGGCGAAGCGTCTATCTCCAATCTCTAATCGCCAATCTCCAATCTCTAGTCTCTCTTCTCCCCGCCTCATCCTCGCCACCGGCGGCCTGTCCGTGCCCGCGACGGGCAGCGACGGCACAGGGCTGCGGCTGGCCGAGGCGCTGGGCCACGCGGTCACACCGCCCTACCCGGCCCTGACGCCCCTGCTCGGCGGCGGCGCGGCGCACCATGCCCTGGCGGGGGTGTCACTGAATGTGGCGCTGGACGCGGGCGGCGGCGCGGCGGTCGCCGAGGGCGGCTTCCTGTTCACCCATCGCGGCTACAGCGGCCCGGCCGTG
>JAHCIE010000031.1 GCA_026129385.1 Anaerolineae bacterium | reverse complement strand
GGCGCGGCCCGCGTTGCGCTGGGGGCTGCCGTCGCCGCCGTCGTAGCAGTCGCGGCCCTCGGCGCAGCCGTCGATGCTATCGGGGCCGTGTTGCCCGTCCCGGCCGCCGTCGTCGGGGACACGCTCGTGACTGTCGGCGTCGAATTGGCCGCCAGCGCGGCCGACTGGGACGGTTCCGAGGCCGCGTCGGCGGGTCCCGCTGTGCTGCCCAGCCACGTCGCCAGGCCAGGCCTGGTTGCGACGAGGGCCAGCGCACTCACACCGCCCATGAGCCGCAAAAAGTCGCGACGGCTCGCGGTTGCCGCCGCCGGCCGACCCTCAGAGCGCGCCGCAACCGGCGCCGCGCTCTTGAAGATGGACCGCTTACTGACCTGAGTAATCCACCTCCAGTGAAAGCCGATCTTCACCACCGTCAACGCGACGGTGGCAATGGACGCGACGATGTGCGCGTCCCGCCATAGCAAGTAGTTGTCCAGGGTCAGGCTCAGCCAGGTCGAGATGACCAGTCCCGTCACCAGAATGGCGACGAAGCCCACTGCCAGCCCCACGTTAATGACGTAGTACCGCCGCGCCGCGCCCGACGTCTTGCCAAAGAAGCGGCGCGAGACAGCATCCACCCACTGCCAATGTACAAGCAAGTGGTAGACCGCGAAGACGATGACCCCCAATCCCAGCCACTCGTGCAGCTCAAGCCCCGTCAGGTCCAGTACACAGGCCACCAGCAGCCCGATGAACAGCGCGGCGTCGATGATCCAGTTCGTCTTCTGAGGATTCTTTTTACGGCTAATCTCAACGCTCATGTGCCAGTCTCCATTCGGAATCGATAATTCTGATTTCTGCCCATTGAACCACACGTTTGCAGAGATTTGATGAAGATTCGATGTGAAGAGTGTAAGAGGTAAGCTCGGCCGAAGATTTGGCGTTGACCTGGACTTATGCTAGAGTTGTTCGGTTGAGAGTGTGTCGCTTTTCGTCATCAGGAGACTGCATGCGTCGCTTCCTCCCGCCGCTCGCCGCCGTTCTCGCCCTGCTACTGCTCTGGGGCGGGCGCGCTGCCCTGGCCGCTCCCCTCGCTCCCACCTCGCAGGTCGCGGCGACGACTATCCTTCAGGGCTGCCCCACTACGACTATCAGCGCTCCCCGCCCAGGCGCCACCTTGCGCGGCGAGGTTCCCGTGATCGGTAGCGCCAACGCCGACCGTTTTCAATTCTACAAGCTAGAATTCGCTCCAGCATCCAACCCGCAGGCCTGGTCCGCTGTCAGTTCCACCATCAACCGCCCCATCGCCAACAGCCAGTTGGACGTGTGGAACACCCAGGCCGTGCCTGACGGCGTCTACAACCTCAAGCTGACCGTTGTCGACGACCGCGCCCAGGAAGTCTGCTTCTTCGTCGCCTCCAACCTCCAGATCGCCAACCGTGCCCCCGTCGTCGCGCCCACCCAGGCGCAGGCCAGCCCGACCGCCACGGAATCGGACACCCCCACACCCAACTCGCAGCGCACGGCGACACCCCAGGCGACCGTCACGCCGCCAGTGCTCCCGACGCTACCGCCCCTGCCGGGTGGTACGCCGGCCGCCGTGGCGCAAGCGCAGGCTACCGCCGCCACCGCCCGCCCAGGCGGGACCCCTACCGCCGTCGGGACACCACGCGGCACAGGCACACCTGGCGCCAGCGCCACCCCGGCCGCCCGCTCCGGCCTGTCATCGTTGATTCCCGATTTCTCGGGGATTCGCCGCCAGTTTACATCCGCCTTCGACATGAGCCGCATCCGCGACGCCTTTCTGCTGGGCGCCATCGGGACCCTGGCTGTCTTTGCCTTCATCGGCCTGGTGGTCCTGCTGCGGAAGTTGATCTAGCCTTGAGCGACGAGCCGTATGTGATCGTCGGCCTGGGCAACCCTGGCCCCCACTATGCGCGTAGCCGCCACAACCTGGGTTGGCTCGGGGCCGACCGTCTCGCCCAAATGTATGGGTTGACCTTCGACAAGCTCCAGCACAAGGCCCGCCTGGCCAGCGGCACGGTCGACGGGAGACGGGTCATTCTGGCTCGCCCCCTGACATACATGAATCTGAGCGGCCAGGCAGTCGGTCCCCTGTTGCGCTTCTACAAAGCGCCCCTGGACCATCTTCTCGTGGTCTACGACGAGCTGGACATCCCCTACGGCACGTTGCGTCTGCGGCCAGAGGGTGGCGCGGGCGGGCACGGAGGCATGAAGTCGATTATTGCCAGCGTTGGATCCCAAGATTTCGCCCGCCTGCGCGTCGGCGTCGGCCGCCCGCCGGCCGGCTGGGATGCCGCCGCCCACGTCCTGGCCCCCTGGACCAAAGCGGAAGAGACCGAATTGCCCAGCCTCGTCGACCGCGCCGCCCAAACCGCCGATACCTGGCTGCGCGAGGGCATCCTGACCGCCATGAACCGTTTCAACCCTAACTAGTGGTCATGTCAGATATCACCCTATCCGGCCTCACCAATTATGTCCGCACCACCCAGGGGTACCGCGCCCTGGTCAAGGGTCTGCTCGCCATCGGCGACGGCGATCACCGCCCCCTGGTGCACGTATCGGCGCTGGAGACGGCGCGGCCTGTGCTAGCCGCCGCGCTCCAGCGCGATCTGAAAGCGCCGCTCCTCCTGCTCACGGCCCACCCAGAGCGCGCCCATCAGCTTGCCCAGCATCTGCGCGCCTTCGCTCGCCACCCTGACGATGTGTATCGCTTCCCGCCCCCGGACGCCCTACCCTATGAGCGCGTCGCCTGGGACATCGAGACACGCCGCCAACGGCTGGATACCCTGTGCGCGTTGGCGCAGCTGCCCGCCGCCCAAACAAACGGCGACGCTCCTGACCGCTGGCCCCTCATCGTCACCTCATCACGCGGCCTTCTGACCCGTACCCTGCCCCCCGTCGAGTTGAGCAAGGCCATGCTCAGCCTCAAGCGCGGCCAGCAACTCGACCTGGCGCGGCTGCTAGAGCGACTGTCGGCCATGGGCTACGAGATGGTCAGCGTCGTCGAAGCCCCAGGGGCTATCAGCCATCGCGGCGGTATCGTGGACATCTACCCCACCGCCAGCGCCTCGCCCGTGCGCATCGAGTTCTTCGGCGACGAAATCGAGTCACTGCGCGCCTTCGATCCCGCCACACAGCGCAGCAGCGAGATGATCGAGGCCATTACTATCACCCCGGCCGCCGAGGCTCTGCCCGGCCGCGGCCCAGCCATCGAGGACGACCTGCTCGCCCTGGACCTGTCGACGCTCCACCCCCTGGCCCAGAGCGCGTATACCCGCGAGCGTGAGGCCCTCCTGGCGGGCGTAACCCTGCGCAATATCGAGTTTTACCAGGGCTATCTGCACCCCGCGACCGCCACCTTGCTCGATTATCTGCCTGGCGACGCCTGGATTCTCATCGACGACTGGCAGGAGGTTGCCATTGTTGGGGCAGAGGTCGGAGCGCAGGCCGAGACTGTCCGCGACAGCCAGGTGAAGGCCGGCGAGCTACCCGTCAACTGGCGCGGCAGCCAGGTCGTCGCCTGGGGCGACGTCGAGCGCGTCCTTCGCCGCCGCCCAGCAGCCGCCCTGGATGACCCCCATAGCCCCGCCCCCGCCGGGTTGACAACGACTGCCTTTAGCGACGCTGTGGCTGCTACCTTCGCTCCGGCCCCGCGCTACGGCGGCCAGCTCGGCGAGGCTGCGCGCCAGGTTCTGGACTGGACCGACGCAGGACAGGCAGTCATTCTCGTCTCGCGCCAGGCCGACCGCATTGCCGACCTCCTCAAGGAATGGAGCGTGCGCGTCACGCCTACCACGACCCTGAGCGATCTGCCCTACCCACGCAGCCTGACCGTCGTGCGTGGCGTGCTAGGTGAAGGCTGGCGCATCGTCGAGCCTGGCGCCGCTCCCAGCGACGCCCCAAGCGCCCTGCGCGCCGCCCTGGATATGGCGCACGTGCCCGCCCGCGACGCCGAGGACGGCGGTCGCCGCGACGAGGGCCAGGTCCGCCTGACCCTGCTGAGCGACGGCGAGTTGTTCGGCTGGCGACTGCCGCGCCGCCGCCGCGCCCGCCAGCGCCAGTCAACGCCGCCAGAAGCCTTCTTCTCCGACCTGCGTCCTGGCGACTACGTCGTCCATATCGAGCACGGCATCGGGCGCTTCGTCGGCATGGTCCGCATGGAAGTCGCCGGCACCGAGCGCGAATACCTGGAGATCGAGTACGCGCGCGGCGACAAGCTCTACGTCCCCACCTACCAGGTCGACCGCGTGGCCCGCTACATCGGCGCGGGCGACATCGCCCCCGATGTCAGCCGTCTGGGGAGCGGTGACTGGGAGCGTGTCAAGCAGCGCGCCAAGCGCGCCGTCGAGGAGTTAGCGGCTGAGTTACTAGAGTTGTACGCTGCCCGCGAGACCGTACCCGGCCACGCCTTCTCCCCAGACACGCCCTGGCAGGCCGAGCTAGAAGCCGCCTTCCCCCACACCGAGACGGAGGACCAGCTGCGCGTCATCGAAGAGGTCAAGGCCGACATGGAGCAGTCTAAGCCCATGGACCGCCTCATCGCGGGCGACGTAGGCTACGGCAAGACCGAGGTCGCCCTGCGCGCCGCCTTCAAGGCCGTCATGGACGGCAAGCAGGTCGCCATCCTCGTCCCGACGACCGTTCTCGCCCAGCAGCATTTCGCCACCTTCACTGAGCGGCTGGCCGCCTTCCCCGTGCGCGTCGCGTCCCTCTCGCGCCTCCAGTCCGACAAGGAACAGAGCGACAGCCTGCAAAAGCTGGCAGCGGGCCAGATCGACATCGTCATCGGGACGCATCGCCTGCTGAGCAAGGACGTGCAGTTCAAGGACCTGGGGCTGGTCATCATCGACGAGGAGCAGCGCTTCGGCGTTGGTCACAAGGAGCGCCTCAAGCAGATGCGGCAGGAGGTGGACGTGCTGACCCTAACGGCCACACCCATCCCGCGTACGCTACACATGTCGCTGACCGGCGTGCGCGACCTGTCCACCATCGACACGCCACCCGAGGACCGCCTGCCCATCCTCACCGTCGTCGCCGAGTACGACGACAATCTGGTGCGTCAGGCCATCATGCGCAGATGGATCGCGGCCGAGCGGGTCTACGCTGCGTCCACAACCGCGTCGAGGCATCCATGGCGTCGCCAGCACTTACGGCAGTGGCTCGCCCCGGATGCCGTGGTCGCCGTCGCCCACGGTCAGATGGACGAGCACGAACTGGCAGGTGATGCTCGACTACGCGGCCGGGCGCGTCGACGTCCTGGTCTCGACATCCATTATCGAGAGCGGCCTCGACATCCCCAACGCCAACACCCTCATCGTCAATCGCGCCGACCGTTTCGGCCTGGCGCAGCTCTACCAGCTGCGCGGGCGCGTCGGCCGCGCCACCGAAAGCGCGCCACCATACCGCAACACCGTACGACCGAGCATGGAGTCAGAGCGACGAGGTCGCGGCATTTTCGGCGCTCATGGAGGTGAGCGGCGACCTGGGCGGCGGCTTCCGCCTTGCCATGCGCGTGCGGTGCGCGGCGCGGGCGACCTGCTCGGCAGCCGCCAGCATGGCCAGATCGCCGCCGTTGGCTTCATTTTCTTTGCCTGCTGGCCCCACAGGCCGCCAGGATATCGAAGGCTGACGCCGACGGTATAATCGTAATGGCGACGCGGTGAGTGGGCGACCGACGCGCATCACCCCGTCGCCCGTCTCGACGCGGCCCCTCGCGCCTGCCCCCACCATCGAGTTGCCGCCCTGGATGCGCTGCTGCACCAGATCCTACGTCGCCGACGAGGGCGCGCCTGCACTCTACCGACGCATGTCGAAGAGCAAACAAACTCAGCGCGACGTCGATGCGTGAGCCGGAACCCAGGCGGCCCTTCGGCCCCGCCGCCCGGCGGTACCGCCTGTTGTTCCACTGTTGCGCGTGAAGTTGCTCGCCAGCCGCCGGTGTCCGCTACCATCCAGCGCGAGGGTGTGTCATCCTGCTCCAGACCGCGTTCCACGCTCCGTGTGCAACAAACCCTTCAAGAACAGGCTGGCGGGCAGGCGCAGGTGGCAATCAGGTCACGCCTGCATCGCGAAAACTGGACAGCCGCCGTGTTACAGGACTGCGGCAACCTTCGGCGAGGTCGTCCGCGAATTCGAGGCGGCCACGCAGCGGACCGATGCCCCATCCAGGACCACCCGCAAGAGCAAACGCCCCTCAGACGGCAACGACGAAACAGACGATGCCGCTTGCGCCGCGCGCGGGTCCGCCTAAGTGGAGTCATGGCGCGGCCGGCCTGTGGGCGGGCGGGCGCTACCCGCCACCGCCGCAAGCGTGCGGGCCGACCCTGGCGACGCCTGGCCGTCGGCGTGGCCCTGGGCTATGCCGCCTTCTTGCTGGTATACGCCATCGCGGAATGGCTGTTCGGGCAACCAGTCGTGTCGGGGCGTGTATCAGGACTGTCGTCAGCGCTGGCGCTCACATGGCCACGTTCGAGCCGTTCCTGCTCTGCTGCCATTGCTGCTGTGCCTGGGGCTGGCTCTGCTGGCGCGCTCGCCTCATATCAATCGCCCTCGCGGTTGCCGCCTGCCTTTCGTCCTGTACTACCACTCCTGTTTCTACCGCCTGCCTGCGCCGGCTTCGTCCCGCACGGTCTGAGTGATGACCCACAACATCCTCGCCGCCAGCCGCGACACGGATCGCCTTGCCGCGACCATCCTTTCCCAGGACGCCGACATCGTTGCCCTCCAGGAGTTGGTCGGCAACCATGCTGCGCGCCTGGCCCCTAAGCTTGCCGCTACCTACCCCTACCGCGTCATCTACGCTGACCAGGGTTTGGGCCTCTACAGCCGCTACCCCCTGCGCGACGCCCAGCTGCTCACCCTGGGGGCCGAAGGCTCCTACGCCATCCGCGCTGTTGTGGATCTGCCCGGCGGCCCCGTGACCGTGTTCAACGCCCATCCGCGCCACCCGCGCATCGACTGGACGCCGGGCGCTGGCTCCCTGCTCTACGTCGCCAACTTCGACCCATCGCGGCGCGACCGCGCCGTGGCCTCCCTCGTCAGCGCCATCGACCGGGTGAAGGGGCCAGTCATCGTGCTGGGCGATCTGAATCTACCTGACCGCAGTGGCGCATACCGCCAACTCACCGAGTATCTCAAGGACGCCCACCGCGAGGCAGGCTGGGGCCTGGGCTACACCTTCCCTGAGGGCCTGGTTGGGGGCCGCTTCTGGACCCCCTTCCCTTTCCTGCGCATCGATTATGTCCTGCACTCGCCCGAGATTCGCGCTCTGGAAGCGAGACCCGGCCCCCCTAGCGGCTCCGATCACCTGCCTGTCGTCGCGCGCCTGGGCCTACCGGGCTAATGACGAAGGGCCAGGGACCAACAGGTATTGCCTGCTGGTCCCTGGCCCCTTGCGGCTCGTTGCCGGCCGCTGTATGCCCTACGCTCCCCGCTTCACGCCGCCTCGAGCCAGATCGTTGCAAATACCCCATCCTGGCGAGCAACCACGGCCCGCTCCTTGACCAGTTCCAATAAGGCCAGAAAGCCTGCGACCACCTCATAGCGCGTCATCGCCTCGGCCAGCCAGGTATTGAAGTCCAGCCGTCCCCAGCGAACGCGCTCCCGGAGATCCACCATCTTGCTCTCGACTGTCACGCTATGCGGCCGGACGGGCATCTCGGCCGACGGCTCGGCCGGCAGCCGCGCCAGCGCCCGCCGCAATGCCGCCATCAGGTCGTCGAGGGTCACCCCGTCCAGCCCTGGCGTGGGCGGCCGCTCAGGCGTCGGCGCATCGCGGGCAAATACCTGCAAGTTGGCCGCCTCGCGCGCCTGTAGCCCGGCTGCCGCCGCCTTGAACCGCTGGTACTCGCGCAACTGGCGAGCCAGCGCCTCGCCCACATCCTCCTCCGCCTCCTCCTCCTCATCGGCGAGCGGTGGCGGTGGCAGTAGGCTGCGCGACTTGATGAGCAGCAGCTTAGCCGCCAGACTGAGAAAGTCGGCCAGTAGACGCGGCTCCGGCGCGTCCAGGGCACGCACGTAGGCCAGAAACTGATCGGTCACCGCCGCCAACGCGATGACAGTGATATCTAGCTCACGCTCCTCGATCAGGCTCAGCAGCAAGTCTAGGGGGCCATCGAAGGCGGGGAGTTGAACGCGGTAGATCTCGGTCACAGGCGTCAAAGGGGGCGGCCGCTACGACGCGGGACGGTCGGTGGCGGAGGGATACGGCGGCGCATCGACAGGCTGGGCCGGGGCCGGTGGCGCCGGGCGCTCGGCGTCGCCCGTCGGCGTAACCTCCTTGGCCTCGACATCCGCCGCACCGAACGGCCACTGCGGAACAGGCGGCTCCGCCAGCGACACTTCTTCGGCGGTCACCTCGCTGTCGGCGGTCCCTACGAAGGGTGTCGTGACAACAGTCGCCTCCACAGGCAAGCCATCCAGATCGCCAGCGCCATCGGTGGACACGGCCGGCCGCTCCGCGCCAGGCACACCAAGCGCCTCGCCCATCTCACGCTGCACGCGGTAGATGAGATCGTACTTCCACGCCGCCCCTAACAACCACTGGCCGCCTGGGCAGGTCACGTTGACCAGTTCGCGGTGTCCCTGAATCGCATCCACGGGCAGGCGCAACCCGCGCCGCAGCCACACGCACAGCGCAGCCGTCGCATCGAGTTGGTCCTGCGCCGGTGGGGCGCTCTCGAAGTCACCGAGCAAAGCAATGCCGACGCCCATGGCGTTGAACTGGCGGGCGTGGTAGGCAACGGTGGTTAGCGCATTGGTCTGCACAATCCGCCCATCGGGGTAGACGACAAAATGATAGCCGATGCCCGGCCAGTTCAGGTCAGTGACGTGATAGCCTGCGATGACCTCGGGGCCGACCTCGGCCGCCACGCCGGTATGGTGGATGACGAGGTGCGTGATCTGCTCAAGGGGGCGACTCTCGTAGCGCAACGTCGCGTGGCGCGGCAGGCGAGACACCAGCACCGGCAGAGCGAATGGGGGCGATGCCAGAACAGTATCGGCCCCTGTGGTCGCGCGTGTCGCATACCCACCCCGCCGCGCCAGCACCTCCACCCCTAATGGCTTCACCCGCACCTGGCCCGCCGCCTCCTCCAGCGCCAGGCGCTGGAAGTACTGGGTCAGCAAGCCATTCTCCACCAGGCGCTCCGTGATAGGCAAGCCGCAAATCTCAACGCCATAGCGATTGAAGAAGTCGAGAAAGATCCCCTCCACGCTACACCCGGTCTCCGGAAAAGCGCGCCCCCCGCCGGGGGCCGCTGTCGTCTCGAACATGCCGACCATCCTCCGCTCGTTGAAGCTGCAACCACGTCATTATACGTGCGGCTGTAGACGCGGGCAAATAGTGAGCGTCAGCGCTGCTATCCGTGCAACTCTGGCTGCAACCGCGCGTATAGCACAGTGAATGATCGCGGCCAGACCGCATGGACTTGAAAGGACGTTAGACGCTATGGATCGTCAAGAGAATTACAGTGTGGAGACCCCCGCGTGGCCTGTAGTCACGCAGACTCCCTTGCCCCCCGCCGGTGGCCCTGCGCCCGCGCCCGCGCCGACCTGGCTGTCAACCCAGGTGATCGACGGGGATGACCGCCTCATGGCCGGCCTGGCGCATGCCAGCATCTGGCTCAATCTGGTAACCGGCTTCCTCGGCCTCGCCGTCGCCGGCGGCATCTGGCTCGTCTACCGCAACCGCAACGACGGCCAATGGGTCGCGGGCCAGGCTCTACAGGCCACGTTCTGGCAGCTGGGCGTCCTGGCCGCCATGCTAGTGGGCGGCGCGAGCATGTGGCTAGGCGCGCACCTGTGGTGGACCATCATCGGCCTGCTGTTCTTCCCCCTGGCGTGCGTGGCAGGGTTCGCAATGATCGGCATGTTCCTGTATAGCCTGTACGCCGCCCTGCAGGGCTTCAGTGGCCGCGATTTCCGATACCCTATCGTCGGTGTCGCCGCCGATCCCCTGTAAGCCAACGGTATCCCGACGCAATCAAGAAGGACCAATGGGCGGTCGCCTGTTGGTCCTTTGGCTTGTGTGGCTCCGCCGCGCCGCGCTAGGGGAATAGCCGCCACCAGTCTTTACGCGAGCGCGGGTCCATGAATGAACCGGTATCGCGCACGGCGACCCCGACCTCGTAGCCAGTGGCGCGGCCGAGCGGCTCTCCGCCATGAAGGGCGGGCAATGTGCGGCGGCCCGAGGCATTCAGGCTGCGATACAGCGACAGGAGGCGCGGTTCGACACACACCTGCTCAAGGTGCACCGTGTAGCCGTGGACAACGTTGTCCTCGCGGGTGTACTTGAGGGTAATACGGCTCTCACTGGCATACAGGACCATGACCTCGTAGCCGCTGCCGATGTCATAACCCGAATCGGGAACACGCACTACCTCGCCGGGCGTCGCCGCCAACCCCATGAACGTGACCGGCCATCTCGTAATCAAACCCCCACGTGAGTTGCTACCCCAGTTCCAGTCGTAGACGCGATACACCGAGGCAATGTCAGCGCCGCGTGAGTTGGCGAACAGATAGCCGAGTTGGGGCGCGTTGCCGTCGGTATTGCCGCTATAGTCCACCAGAATGCGCAACTCGTTTGTCGGGGCGTAGCCGCGCAGGGCCAGGTTGAGGTCAGCGTGAGCCTCGGCCGGGCGGTCGCTGGGCGAGCCGTTGATGGCAATGGAGCCAAAGCTCGCGCCGGGAATCTCGGCGCAGACGTTGACAGGCGGCGGGGTGGGCGTCGGTGGTGGGGTAGGAGTTGGCGGCGGGGTCACGTTGACCGCCACGATGTTGCTGGCGCTGGCGCCGGTGTCGTTGCTGGCCTGGACGCGGAAATAGTAGATGCCAACGGGCAGCGTCGGGCTGTGCTGCCGCAGGCTACCCCTGTAAATGACCCACGCGCCGGCCATATCGGAGTAGCCACTCATCCAAAGATGGTAGGCGTCCGCACCCCCCACGCTCGACCAGGACAGCGTGAACTGACCGCCCGACGGCGCGCTCGCACTCAGGGCGGGCGCACTCGGATAGCCCGGCGCCACGTGGATGACGGTCGGGAGAAAGTAGAAATGGTTGTATTGTGCCTGCTCGATATTGGGTGACCCTGGCTCAGCGGCGGCGCGGGAGCCTGGCAGGACGAGCAGCGCGGCGAGCAAGAGGGCCAGACAGATCAGACGGAGGTGTAGCATGCACCAGATTCCAGGTCGGGAATGCCGACGGTATGAGCAGATAGGCCGATGATCGACCGATGGCGGTCGCCAAGATTCTCTACCCATACGTTTGGCACGCTGGCTTCATTGCAGACGCACCGGCAAACACCTGATAGGTCTCGACGTGGACGACCGACAACCGACGGCCGAGGGCACACCACTGACCAGGTGACTCCGGTGGTCGGTGGTCAGTGGTCAGTGGTCGTCATGGCGCCAGGGCGCGGCGGGCCAGAAAGCCGACGCCGAGGACGATGGCGAGGAGAGCGGCTCCCAAGGCCCACAGGGAGGGCTTGCGCCAATTGAACTGGCGCGCGTTGACGGCGAGGTAGGCGGCCATCATCAGCGGCAGGGCCGGTACCGCTCTGCCAACAGCAATGCTGACCACCGCACTGCCTAGCAGGCCGAGGGCCAGGGCCGCGTGACTGCGGCGATAGGGAAACTGGAAGCGGTAGGCAGCCTGGGCGCACGCCGCCCAGACCAGGAAGTCGGTTGCCCCCACCAGAGGTGCGATACGCTCCGTGCCGAGGATGGGGAAGCGAATGGTCAGGGCGCTCACCAGCGTCCCACCGCGCTGCAGAATCGCCTGGGTAGGGCCGAAAAACACTGAGTAGGCGTCGATGATGATATAGAGAACGGCGATGAGCAGCACCAGGTCCCGGTCAACGAGCGCGAAGCGGCCGATAAGGACGCCGATGATGACCGCGCCAAGCAGCAGAGACAGGCTGGCCGCGCCCGGCGACTGGGCGTTGGTCAGGAAGACATTGAACCCCAGGGCGAGCGCCCCCACCACACCGAGGATGGCCCAGCCGCCAAGAGTGGGAAGGTTGAGGGCGCCGCCGAAATACTCGATCGGCAGGATGGCAACGACGAAGAGCGCCGTGGTAGCCAGAAGGCCCACCGCCGGGGCGAGGGGCAGGGCTGGCGCAGCCCAGCGGGCGAGGAAGAACACCGTCAGGAACCAGCCCGCGCCCAGCAACGTCCCACGCGCAGCCTCGATGGGCTGCGGGCGTTGGTCAGCCACCGGGCGGGGGAGAGGGGTGGGCGTCATGGTGTGAGGGTCAGGCGCTCGGCCCCATCGGCTTGAAGGGTTGCTGCGTCAAAGGGCATCGGGTGATACTCGACGCGCTGCCAGGGCTGGATCATATTATCGTAGTAGCGGCTGAAGGGCTGGCCGGATTGGCCCGTGGTGTGCATCGATTGCGAGGCGGCCAGGTTGCCGAGGTCGATGACCTGGCGGTAGGACGCGAGGGAACTGACGGCGTAGGGCTTCTGATAGTTGTAGCCGGCTGCATTGACGCTCAGCCCGCCACGAGCGCGAATCGGTCCCCGGTTGAGCCACTGCTCCAAGGGGGCGATGCCGCTCTGCCCGAGGGGCGTGTGCTGGAACGTGGCGGTGTGCAGGCGGCCCCACTTCCACTCGGCGGGTACGTCGCCGTACTGGCGGCCCAGCCAGTCCACCGCAGCGGCGAAGGACTGGGCGATGAGGTCGTCGCGCGTCTCGCGCTGCGGCGTCTGCTTGTTGTCCCACCATACACTGTTGGCGTCGTCGAGCAGGGCGTCGACCATCATACGATGCATGTTGCCCTCGGTCAGGTAGTCCTGGTAGAGGCTCTTGGGTAGTTCGTCGGCCAGGATACGTTGCAGCAGCTCCTTGTACGCGACTTCCAGGATGGCAGCGCCCGCGCTGTCGATGTCGTTGTGACCGTCCCAGGCGCGGACAGTCTTCAGCGCCTCCTCTTGCAGCCAACCCTGGGGCTGAACCTGAGACACATAGGCTTGCAGCTTCTGGCTGAAGAGTTGCTGCGTGTCAGCCTGGAGGGTCTGCATCTCGGCGGCCGTGAAGCTGCTGCCCTGACTGAGCACGTCGGTGATACGGCGAGCGCGGTAGGGGGCCGCCCACTCGGCGCTGATGAAGTAGGGGTAGTCGTCGGAGATGATCTTGTTGTTGGCCGTGGCGATGAAGTGAGCCGGTGGGTTATACATGGTCGGCAGCTCGTCGAAGGGGATGTTGCCGATCCACTCGTACTCGCCCGTCCAGCCGGGGGCGGGAACCAGGCCCTGACCCTGGGCGCGTCGGGGGATGCGGCCCGGCATCTGATAGCCAATGTTGCCGTCGACGTCGGCGTAGACGAAGTTCTGGGCAGGCGCGGCGAAGTAGCGTAGAGCGTCGCGGAAATCCTGGAAGTTCTGGGCGCGGTCGAGCTGGACGAAGGCGCGGAACAGCTCGTTAGGCTCGCTGGTCGCCGTCCACTTGAAGGCGACAGGTTGATCCAAACCGGAGACAACGTAGTTCAGCAACGGGCCATGGCGGGTTCTGACGATGCGGAGGCTCTCGTCAGGCTTGCCCTTGACCTTGATGGTCTCATAGCGAACCGTCGCCGGATACCATTGGCCCTGGTACTCGACCTCCGGCGTGTCGGTCGCCAGGCCACGCACGTGTTCCAGGTAGAGGTCCTGGACGTCGGGGCCGGCGTTGGTCACGCCCCAGGCGATACGATCATTGTGGCCGATGATGACGCCCGGCACACCCGCCATTCCTGCGCCGACGACATTGTAGCCGCCCCCATGCAGACCGACCTCCCACCAGATCGACGGCAGGCGGATACCCAGATGGGGATCGTTCGCCAGCAAGGGCTTGCCACTGGCCGTCTTCTCGCCGCCGACCACCCAGTTGTTGCTACCGATGCCCTCCTTGACGGGCGACAGCCAGCGGTTGACGTCGGCAGCCGCCGTTGCCACGTCTGGCGTTCCCAGGTCGCGGTAGGCGTGGACTTCGCTGGGGATGATGAGCGGGTCGCTGGCGGGGTAGTTGGGCAAGAGTTGCTGCGCCGCAGCGGCCCCCAGCACGGCGACGATACGCGCGCGGAGAAGCTCCGTTTCCCAGTTGCCGCCGAGGTCCCAGGCTATCATCTTACCCCACACGAGGGAATCGACGGGTGTCCAGGGTTCCGGCTTGACACCAAGCAGCCTGAACTCGATGGGCAGGTTGCCCCGCTGTTGCTCGATGTAGGCGTTGACGCCACGAGCATAGGCATCGAGGTACGAGCGCGTCTGCGGGTCCATGATCTCCAGGTCGGCCTGGGCCGCCTGGGTGGTGCCCAGCGTGCGCAAGAAGCGGTCGGTGCTGAGGGTGGCATCACCGAGAATCTCGCTCAGCCGCCCGTGGCCGGTGCGCCGCTGGAACTCCATCTGCCACAGCCGGTCGCCCGCCTGGACATAGCCCTGGGCCATGAACAGGTCATCAGTGTTCTGGGCAAAGATGTGGGGGATGCCCCAACTGTCGCGATAGACGGTGACGGGGGCCTGGAGGCCGGGTAGGTTGAGATCGCCGCGCGTCGTCGGCAGCGGGCGGATGCCGACGTACCAGACACCCACGGCCGCAGCCAGGACGAGTAGGGCAGCGATGCTCAGCAGGACCAGGGTCAGGCGGCGAATGTTGCGGCGCATCGTGGCGCTCCTTCGCTATTCGGTGGCGGCAGGCGGCGGCGGCTGCCGCGACGCGTCGTATGCCTCGCGGGTGATGAATTCACCGCCCTCGATACTCTGGGCGGTGATGTTGTACTTCGCGTCGAAGGCCAGCTCCGCCCGCATGAGCCGGAAGCACTTGTCGTCCATCATCTCCTTGACCAGGGTGTAGCCGCCGCTGTCCCAGTCGGGCAGGAGATCGTTCTGACGGTTGACGCGGACCTTGAGGGAACGTCCGCAATTCCCGCAGCGCACGTAGAGGTAGATGCCGTCGTCCTTGGGAGTGGACGCCCCGCCGAAGAGTTTGTTGAGGAAGCCCATCTTGACTCCAGAAGAGAGTGGCGAGCGATCAGTGGTCACTGGCCAGTAGGCATTTGGCGGTCAAGTCGGGTAGCGTTGCCTCGTCGCTGGCCACGGGCCACCTCAGAGGTGCCGCTGAATGACCACCAGCCCATAGGCCGCCAGCGCGGCGACAAGACCTGTGGATAGGGCCAGCAGGACGCGCTCGTGCTGCCGCGCCCACACCTCACGCAGGCCCAGGGCAGCGAACAGGGTGATGGGCGTGAGGGCTGAGAACAGATAGCGACCCTGGAACTGGACGAACTTGAGATTGTAGAGCGCGACACCGGCCACGGCGCAGGCAATGACCAGGCCCAGCAGCCAGAACTGAGGGCGCGGCCAGCCCCAGCGCCCAATGGCATAGAGGATGAGACCGACGGCCGCCAGGGCAGCCAGAGTGTACAATACCCAGTAGACCTCGTAGGGATAGGGCGCGCCCATCCAACCGAAGATACCCCAGAAACTCTGGAAGACCGTGGCTAACCCCTCACGCAGACCGCGCGCCAGGCCCACCTGGGCCAGATAATCGCGGGAAGTCAGCTGGCCGACGACGATGCTATCGTGGCGCTGCCAGCCGAAATAGTCGCCGGAGCCGTAGACGGCCGTGTTGCGCACGAACCACCAGCCCGACAGGAGCAGCGCGCCAAGATAGATACCCGCGAGGACGGCCAGAGCAGGGGTAAGGCCGAAGCGGTGGCGTCGCCACCAGGCGATGCCCTCGGCGGCGGCGGGCAACGCTATAGCGGCCACATAGATCGTGGTCTTGGTCAGTAGTGCGGTGGCTACCAGAAGAGCGCCCAGCACGATGAAGCGGCGTTGGGGGACGTAGCCCACGACACGCGCCAGGCATAACCACAGCAGCAGCAGCAGCGTCAGTTCGGCCAGCGAATCATTGTTGACAGCGGCGGTGATGGCGAGATGCATGGGCAGAAAGGCGACAAGGCCGACCGCCGCCAGCACGACGGTGGACGACTCGGGCAGCGACAGTCGCCCCACCCGCCACGCGACATACAGTACGACGCTACCCAGGGCAACCGACACCAGGCGGACGGCAATGACCGTGCCCCGCAGGCTCGCGCCGAGGGCCTGCGCCAGGCCGTAGATGGGGGCGGCGAAAAGGTAGAACAGGGGTGGCTGGTGGCTCTCGTAACGGATGGCATCCACGGGGCGGTCGGCGGGCCACTTGAGGCGTTTCAACTCTTCGAGGAGGTCAGCAGGGTAGTCGCCGGGCTGGAGGACGGGCAGAGAGCGGGTCTCCCAGACGTGACGGACGTAGTTGAAGTGGGCCGGTTCGTCGGGGCTTTGCCAGGTGGGGGTGACGACGGCATAGCCCAGCGCCAGGAGGAGATAGGCGACCAGGATGAGCCAGAAGGCGGCGGGGGGACGCGCGGCAGTGGGCATTGGCGTATTGTACGGCGGTCAGCGGCGCGGGGCAAACCCAGGCGCGTTCACTGCGGCAGCTTGCCCGTCTCGCTGTGGGCAACGAAGGCGCCCAATGCGCCGTTGATGAAGCGGGGCGAGCTGTCGCTACCGTAACGCTTAGCCAGCTCGATAGCCTCGTTGATGGCGACCTTGTGGGGGGTGTCCAGGTAGAGCATCTCGGCCAGGGACAGGCGCAGGATGCTACGGTCGATGACGGCCATCTGCTGCACCGGCCACTCGGGGGCGATGGCGCGGATGATGGCGTCCAGCCGCTCGCAGTGGGTCATCGTCTGGTCCAGCAGGCGCGCCGCGAAGGCCATCACCTCCGGCGTCCACTGGCTGACCTGGGGCTGAAGCTCCTCCGGCTGGTCCTCCACGCTACGCGCCAAAACGACCTCGACCGGGTGGTTCGCCAGGTCGACCTCGTAGAGTGTCTGCAAGGCAAGGGTGCGCGCCTGGCGGCGAGCCTTCATCCCCAACCTCCAGAATCGTCGTCGCCGCTGATCGGGGCGACATCGCGAATACTCACATTCACCTGGCGCACCGGCATGCCAAGCATATGCTCAATGGCCCGCGCCACCTCGCTCTGAATCTGGGTGCCAACCTGGCGCATGTTCGCCTCGCGCGAGACAACCACGCCAACCTCGACCTCCACGGCATCGTTGACCACCCACACGCGGACGCCGTCGCCGACGGTCGGCTTGCCGAGGCTCTTGGCCGCGGCGGGCGCCGGGCCAGACAAGAGGCGCACGACGCCGGGAACGCCCTCGGTGGTGGTCTTCACGATGGTGACGAGCACCTGTGGTGCGATGGTGACAGTGCCAAGATTCTCGGTCACGAAGCCTCCCTCATCGTCGGTCTGATGTTCCAGCAAGCCTGGGGCCGGGGAACAACCCCGCCGCTAGATGACCAGCCCGCCATCGACCACGAGTACCTGCCCGGTGATCCACGCCGCCTCGTCCGAGGCCAGAAAGGCCACGGCGTTGGCGACGTCTTGCACGCTGCCCGCGCGCTTGAGGGCCGACATGTCGACGGCCGCCTGGATAAACTCGGCCGGTACGTCAGCCGTCAGGTCGGTCGGGATGAAACCGGGCGCAACGGCGTTCACGGTAATGCCCCGCGAGCCGATCTCTTTAGCGGTGGCTTTGGTGAAGCCGATAAGGCCCGCTTTGGCGGCCGAGTAGTTGGCCTGCCCCGCGTTCCCCGCCACACCCGCGACTGACGTGATGTTGATGATGCGCCCGCCCTTTTGGCGCAGCATCGGGCGCAGGGCAGCCTTCGTCACCAAGTATGCGCCGCGCAGGTTGGTCTCCATGACGGTATCCCAGTCCTCCTCCTTCATCATCGGCAGGAGGGTGTCGCGGGTCGTACCCGCGTTGTTGACCAGGATATCCAGGCGACC
>JAHCIE010000309.1 GCA_026129385.1 Anaerolineae bacterium | reverse complement strand
CACCCCGTCACCGACGGCCACCGCCACAGCCACCGCCACCAACACACCCACCGCCACCCCGTCACCGACGGCCACCGCCACAGCCACCGCCACAAGTACGCCGACCCTGCGCCCGACGCGGACGCCGGGCGTCGGCTATGACCCCGTTGCCTACCTGAGGATCGATACGCGGGTCGGCGAGAGCGTGATCGTCCTTCAGCCGGCCGAAGGGACATGCGCCGACCTGGAGATTCTTCTTGCTAGCGGCTTCTACATCGGCAGCGGGACGACGCACTACACGCCCAACAGTCCCCTCATCCCCGTCGGCGACGTCGGTTGGTGCAGCTTGAGCTTCACCCCGCCGGTGACAGCCAGCGCCCCGGTGGACACGCCACTCTACCTTCAGCCGCCCCAGGCCGTCACGGCCACAGCCACGGCCAGCGCCACGGCCACGCAGACCACCACACCAACGCCAAGCCTGACGCCGACCCCCACGCTTAGCCCGACGCCCACGGCGACCCTGGACGTAAAGGCGCAAATCTTCCTGCCCCTCGTCGCCGTCGGCGTGGGCCTGGCCGCGCCCCCCCAGATCGGGGCGGCGACCGCAGTTGAGCCGCCCGCCGGCCCTGGTATCCTTGACGGCCTTCGGCGTCTGGCTAGCTGGCTCATCGGCCCGGCGACAGCGCACGCTGCCCCCCTGAACGACACTGAGGCCGCGCCCCTGGCTGACGCGACCATCATCCCTAGCTCTGGTCAGGTCAGCGTCCTGGTCTCTAGCGCGACCATCGTGCAAGGGGCGACCTTTGTCGCTACTATCTATGCAACCGACGTCATCGACGTCTATGGGGCCAGCTTTAACCTTACCTACGACCCGGCTCTAGTCGCGGTCGAGGACGCCGACCCTGGCACACCGGGCGTCCAGATCAGCGGCGGGCCTTTTCCGGCCGCGCCGCGTGTGACTCTGGCGAACAGCGCCGACAACAATCTGGGGCGCGTGACCTATCGCGTATCGGTCGTCCCGCCGGGCAGCGCCGACAATGGTAGCGGCGCTATCGCCCAGGTGACCTTTCGCGGCCTGTCTTCCGGTACGGCAGCGCTGGCCCTCACCAACGTCGGCCTTACAACGCCATCCGGCGCGACCCTGGGCGTCAGCCTTCAGAACAGCTCGGTCGTAGTTCTGGCCCCCACCCCGACGCCCACGGCCACCCAGCCTGTGGTGCGGCGGCCTCAGATTCGCATCTTGCCCGCCGCAGGCTCCGTCGGCCTCGGCCAGTTGACCACGGTGGACGCTTACCTGGAAGATATCGGCAATGTCCAGGCGATTACGGTGACCATCAGCTTCAATGCCGCCCTCACGGAAGTCGTTGACGCTGACGCCACCACAGCCGGCGTCCAAATTACGCCGGGCACCTTTCCCGATCCCGACCGGGGCACGGTCGAGAACCGCGCCGACAACTCGGCCGGTCTCATTACCTATGGCGTGCGCCTTGCCCCAGGCCAGCCGCCCGCCGAGGGGAACGGACGGCTGGCGAGTATCACATTCCGAGGCAAGGCCCTGGGCACGACGTCCGTTCGCTTCAGCAGTGTAGTCGTCGCGACGGCCGACGGCAGCACCCCATCCGTGACGCCCTTCCAGGGATCGCTGACCATCACCTCACCCCCGACCCTGACCCCTACCCCGTCGCCGACGCCGGAGCGCAGCGTGCGCGCGTATCTACCCCTCCTGGTGAAGGCAGCGTATGCTCAGAACGCGAGCGTGCGCATTGTCCCGCGCGATACGACGGCGGTACTCTCGGATACCTTTGCCGTCGATCTGATCATCGATAACGTGGTCAACCTGTTCGGGGCTGAGGTGGTTTTGTCCTTCGACCCCCTGGTCGTGCAAGGCGTGGACGGCTCGCCCTCGGTCAGCGGGATTCAGCTCATCCCCGGCGACTTCCCCAACGCGGCGCAAGGCTTCGTCGCCCGCAACCAGATTAACAATGACACCGGCCGTATCCACTACTCGGTCACCCTCCTCGCCCCGGCCAAACCCATCTCTGGTTCGGGCCGCCTGGCCACGATTCTCTTCCGCGGCATCGCCATCGGTGTCAGCCCCCTCAACTTCGACACGGTGCGCTTCGCCAGCGCCGCCGCTGACACGATTCCAGCCGCCGGTCTGGGTGGTTTCCTCAGCATCGTCCCGACACCCACTGCCACACCGACGCCCAGCAACACGCCGTCGCCAACCCTGACCGCGACGCCCACCTCTACACCCACCCGCACGCCCACCCTGACGCCGACCCTGACACCGACACGCACTCCCAGCCCCACACCCACCTTCACCCCGACCCTGGGGCCGTCGCCGACGCCCAGCAACACGCCCACGCCTAGCAATACCCCGACACCTAGCAATACCCCAACGCAGACCCTGACACCGACCGTCACCAACACGCCTACCCAGACCCTGACGCCAACCACCAGCACGCCGACAGCCACGGCCACCACCGCCCCCTCCGGCTGCGTCGATCTCATCGCTAACGGCAGCTTCGAGACGCCGGGAGACCTCGCCGGCGACGCCCCGCCGTGGGTCTTCCCCGCTGAGCAGACCAGCCGCCGTTCCAACTTCAGCCCGGCTCACAGCGGCCAATGGTACGCTTTCATGGGTATGCCGTTGTCGCTGCCCGACACGCAGCAGTCCTTTAGTAGCGTCTGGCAGGTGGTCACTGTCCCCAGCGATGCCACTGAGTTACGCTTGAGCTACTGGTATTGGCCGCGCAGCCAGGATGCCGAGTCCCTCAACGACCAGCAACTGGCCATCATCTATAAGGGTGATGTCACCCAGGGCTACCCAATTAACCTCGGCGTCCTGATGCGCGAGGACCGCGACGCCCTGGGCTGGGAGCAAAAAACGTTCGACCTGTTGACAAGCCTGCGCGAGGATGTGCGCGGCCAATCCATCACCGTATACTACACCGTCTATAACAACGGTGACGGACGCCGCGCCTGGATGTACCTGGACAGCGTGAGTCTGCTGGCTTGCCGTTGACGCCAAGCTGGGGTAAAGTAGGGACAAGAATAGTGTCGGGGGTTGGTATACCACCCAACCCCCGATGTCCACCCTCCGTCATGCCCACAGCAACAAACGCGGGTTGCCTGCCCGCATGAGGCGCGTATGAGCCGGCACATCGTCCCCCACGAGCAGTTGCTCGCCGCTGCCCAGTACCTGCACACCAACGATCGTGTTCTGCGCCCTGTGATCGAGACGGTCGGCGCGATCGAGCTGCCCCTGGACCGCGATTACTTTAGCTCCCTTGTGTCGGCCATCATCGCCCAGCAGATCTCGGGGCAGGCGGCCAAGACGATCGAGGGTCGCTTCCGTGCCCTCTTCGGGCCAGACCGTCCCTTCACCCCCGTCCATGTCGCGAGCGTGAGCCGCGAGGAACTGCGAAGCGTGGGCCTATCCGGCCAGAAGACGACCTACATCCTGGACCTGGCGGAGCGCGTCGCTGGCGGGCTGAATCTCCATGATCTGCCGAGCATGGGCGACGACGAGGTCATCTCGCGGCTGCTCCCTGTCAAGGGTATCGGCCGCTGGACGGCCGAAATGTTTCTGATCTTCAGTCTGGGGAGATTGGATGTGCTGCCAGTCGACGACATGGGACTCCGCACCGCCGTGATGCGCACCTATGGCTTGCAGCACCTGCCCAAGAAACCGGACCTGACCGACCTGGCCGAGCCGTGGCGGCCTTTCCGGACCGTCGCCACCCTCTACCTGTGGCGCAGCCTGGGTGTCATGGCTAAAGACGCAGCGGAAACCCACCGCGTCCACGAGACCTAGTCGCCACTAGGGCACGACAGATACGCGCACCGTCAGCTCACCTTCATTGTCGGCCAGGGCCGCATCGCCGTCATTGATGCGCAATTGCAGCGGCCCCGCTATCGGCGCGATAAACACGCCCGGCGCGGCCGGCGTAACCAGCCTATCCCCAACGCGAGCAATCAAGCTACCCGTCGGCTGGCTCGGCATCGGCTCGACACACTGGGCCGCCGGGCGAACCTGTGCGCAGGGTATCCCGCTGCCCTCCGTGCCGGTCATCGCTGTCCCCTTCTGGGCCGTCCAGCTACCTGTCACGTCGGCCGTGATGCGATCCCCCGCCTTGACGCTCAGCCCCGCCGACTGCCAGCCTTGTCGGGCGTCGATGTGGGCGATTGACGCGCTGATCGGCGCGGGGGCCGCCATCTGACGTGTCGTCAGCCAGCCCATTACATCGCCACTCGTTAGGGCCATGGTGACGCCGATGGTGAGCGCGGTAACGAGGATGAGCTTTTGCACGGTCGCCGCGAACCCGCCACGAGCGCGTGGCGCAGGCGCCGGCGTGGGCACAGGGATTGGCCCTATCGGGGCGGGCCGCATCGGCCGCGAACGCGACTGGGACGCCAACCACGCCATGAACAACGCCTTACCCCACTCCAGCAGAATCCGCCGTCGCACCCCGGTGAAGGGCGACGCAGGCGGCATGGTCCAGGTAGAGGCGGCCGGCTGGCTGCGCTGCCGCCGAGAGTTGCGTGGCGTCGGCTGTCCCCAGGGTGGGGGCTG
>JAHCIE010000308.1 GCA_026129385.1 Anaerolineae bacterium | reverse complement strand
CGACAAGAGCGAGCGCCTGCTGGGGCTAATCCATCCTTACACCACGTCGCTGCGCGGCTGTGGGGCGACCTATCAGTTCCGCCTTACGGCGCTACCCTGACGCCAGGCCGCGACGCCGACACCGGCCAGCACGGCCAATGTCAGCAGGCTCAACAGCGCGCCGAGACTGAACGAGCGCGGCGCGTAGCGCCATTCGACGATCGACGGCCCGCCGGGGACAGCGGTTCCCAGGAGCGGGCCGTCCACTTGTAGCGCGGGCGCAGGCGCGCCGTTGACCGTGGCCTGCCAGCCGGGCGCGTAGCTCTCGGCCAGGACGAGCAGGCCCCGCTGTGGCGTGTCCACCGTGACCCGCAACTGAGTCGGCGATACGCGCTCCACCGTGGCTGTGGCAGCGGCCAGGGGCGCGGCGCGTGTGGGCAGGCCCAGGCTGTCGGCCGACGAGTCGGCGGTGACGGCCTCGGCCCGTGGGTCGAAGGTCGGCGCGGCCAGGGCGGCTAGCGCGGCGTCCATGTCGGGCACGCGGTGCACAGCGGGCGCGACCCATGCCGGGGGCAGGCTACCCGCCAGCCGATATAGCCGGGTGTCGCCAACCCGCTCCAGCTCGGCCAGCGCGCCGTGGGGCAGGTCGCGCTTCGAGGCCACGTAGCGCACACCCAACAGCCGCCACCAGACCAGTTCCGGAACCGCCTGAATCAGGCGGTCGTAATCGGCCAGGTACAGCGGGCTATTACCCACCGTGTCCCGCAGGTCCCATAACGCCGCGCCGTTGCCGCCGCCGGGCGGCAACAGACCTTCGCTGCTCACCCGATAGTCATCGCCCTGGTCGGCCTGGATGGCCCACACGATCGGATCAGGCGCGAAGTAACCGCCCGGCGGCGGGGCCTGGGTCAGCCCGCGCCCGCTGGTCGAGAACAGGTCGAGGAGAACCAGCCCCACCAGGGCCACCGCCCCCCAGCCGCGTCGGCCGCGCGCCAACGCCAGCGCCGCCAGGGCCAGCATCCCCGCCGCGTAGGCGGCCTGGGTACTGGCGACGGCGGCGAGGCCCTCGGCCGGCCGCCCCTGCCCCGCCCAGTAGAGCGTCAGCCCCAGGGCAGCCACCGCCATCAGCCCTGCCACGAGCCACGCCCACCGGGCACGGCCCGCGCTCCCTTCCCGCGCCAGCCAGGCGGCCAGCCCATAGCCCGCCAGCATTGCCAGGGCGAAGCTCCATAGGATGGCGGCGCGCTCCTGGTGGCGGAACAGGCTGAAGCCGGGAGCGAGGCGGTAGGCCAGCCAGTACAGCCCGCCTTGGCTCCCCAGCGACAGCAGCCCGCCGACCACAGCCAGCCCCGCCCAGAAGGCCACATCCCGTGGGGCGCGCCGCCGCGCCAGCGCCGCCACCGCCAGGCCTGCCAGCAGCAGCGTCGCCAGCCCCACGTACAGCGGCGACCAGTCGCCCCACACGCCGGGTAGGATGATGTGCAGCAGGTCGCGCCACACGAAGCCGACTGATGCCACGTCGTAGGGCAGGACGAGGCGTGGGCCGCGCCGCGCCAACTCTAGCGTCGGTAGCCACTGGGCCGCCGTCAGGCCGAGCGTCGCCGCCAGCCACAGCGCCAGCCGCGCCAGGGCCGTCGGCACGGTCAGCCGTCCCCACGCCTGGAAGACATAGTAGGCGACAGCCGTGTAGGCGATGAGCAGGAAGGTCTGGGGGTGACCCGCCAGCAGGGCCAGGGCCAGGGGCAGCGCGGCCAGGGCGACGCGGCCCGGCGCGAGCCGCTCCCACAGGCCGCCGGCCGTCGTCGGGCGCGCCAGGCTCTCCGCCCCCCATAGGGCCAGCGGCAGCCACACCGCTGTCTCCAACACGGCCAGCTGTAGCGGGGGATAGCTGGTGAGGTAGCCGCCGAAGGCGAATACGACGGCGGCCAGCAGCGCGGCCCCGGTGGGCAGGTGGCGGCGGGCGAACAGGCAGGTGAACACCCCCGCCAGGGCCAGGTGCAACCCCGCCTCGAATTGCAGCGTCTCGAAGGGTAGCGGCGGCCACGGCGGCCATAGCGCCGATAGCCAGGCAGGTGGGTAGAGGGCCGCCCACTGGGGATCAGCCAGGGCGGGCGTGCCGCTGTAGATGTGGGGGTTCCAGAGGGGGAGCCGCCCCGCCTTTAGCTCATCGGCGGCGAAGCGGCGTAGCGGGTAGAACTGCTCCACGAAGTCGCCGTAGGCGAAGACGTGGCGATCGGCCGGGTTGAGCGTCCATAGCCGCCACAGGAAGAGCGCGGCGAGCAGCAAGAGCAGCAGGGGGATGAGGGATTGGAGACTGGAGATTGGAGATTGGGAGGGACTCGACGTGTCGCCTTTGCCTGTCACGTCGAGCGCAGGGTCTGGACGGGGCAGGTCCAGGCCAGGGTCGAGGGGCTTCACGATTCAGCCCGTCTCAGATGGATGCGTACTTGTCGCTCTGAGCGGCAGCGAAGGGCCTCTGCCAACAATGGGCGAGACGGCGCCCCCCGCGCGCCACGCCGAGGGTCTTCGCTCCACTGCGTTCCGCTCAGAACGACAGTCGATCGACATTCGGTTCCTACTTCCCATTCTCCAATCTCTCTTCTCCCCTACGCCAGCCGCTCCGTCAGGTACAGCGCCAACTTCTCACGCGGGACCTGCGTCTGCTCGCTCTTCGCCATGTCGCGCACCGTCACCACCCCCTGGGCGACCTCGTCGCTGCCGAGGATGAGGGTATACGCCGCGCCCGCCTTATCGGCGAAGCGGAACTGCGCCTTGAGGCCCCGGTCGCCAAAGGCGGCTGTGGCGCGCAGCCCGGCCGACCGCAGGTCGTTCAGCGCCTGGATGGCGGCCAGCTTGGCGTCAGCCCCCAGGTAGGCCACGACGACTTGGGGCGCGGGCAGCGGCGCGACGGCCACGTCCAGCGCCTTCATCGTCAGCATCAGGCGATCGATGCCCGCCGCGAAGCCCACCGACGGCGTCGGCGGCCCGCCGAGCAGCTCGATGAGGCCGTCGTAGCGGCCGCCGCCGCACAGGGCGTTCTGCGAGCCGAGTCCCGCCTGCCCCCACACCTCGAACACGGTCTTGGTGTAGTAGTCCAGGCCGCGCACCAGGCGGTGGTTGACGGTGTAGGGCCGCCCGATGGCGTCCAGGTAGCCGCGCAGCTCGGTGAAGTGGGCACGGCACTCGTCGCACAGATAGTCGAGCATCTGCGGCGCAGCGCCCAGCAGCGCGCCGGTCGCCTCGTCCTTGCTGTCCAGCACACGCAGCGGGTTGACCTCCAGCCGCCGCCGGTCGTCGCCGTGGAGCCGCGCCGTGTGCGGCTCGAAGTAGGCGCGCAGGGCGGCCACATAGCCGGGGCGACACCTGGGGCAGCCGGTGCTGTTGACCTGGAAGGACAGCCCCTGCACGCCGTTGACCTCGAAGAAGCCCCAGGCCAGCAGCATGATCTCCAGGTCCAGGGCCGGGTCCAGTGAGCCGATAGCCTCGGCGTTGAACTGGGAGATCTGGCGGTAGCGACCCAACTGGGGCGCTTCGTGGCGGAAGACGTGGCCGAGGGAGTACAGACGCAGCGGCGACGGGCGGCTCGCCATGCCATGCTCGAGGTAGGCGCGCATGACGCCCGCTGTGAACTCCGGCCGCAGCGCCAGCTCGCTCATCGCTTCGGCGGGTCGCCCCAGCACGCCCACGACATACATCTCCTTGTCGTGGATGTCGGTTCCCTCGCCGATGCTACGCAGGAACAGCCCCGTGTCCTCGATGAGCACCGGGTCGAGGCGCTCGTAGCCAAAGCTGCGCGCGAGCTTCTCGCTACTCTTGATGATGTGCCGCCAGTACGGTTGGTCCTCCGGCAGCACGTCGACCATGCCGCGCGGGCTTTGGAAACGCATTCAGTCCTCCATCGGAATCAATGGGAATGTAGCTTGTCGCTGGCAGACGAAGGGCGAAAGACCAACAAGAAGGTAAACCATTCGTCCCTGGTCGTTGGTCGTCGGTTGTTGGTCGTTGGTCGTTGGTCGTTGGTCGTCGGTCTCTATCGCCGCGTCTTCGGTCGTTTGGGCGGCTTGGGCGGCTTGGGCGGCGGCTCCTTGAAGATGCCCAGCCAGTAGTCCACGTCGGCGCTGGATGAGGCGGGCTTGCCGTCGGCCGCTCGGCCCTTGCTGGTAGGCGCGAGGCGCTCGGCTAACTGCTGGGCGAAATCGCGCGCGCTGACTATCTGCGCCCCGCACGACTGGGCGACGCCGACGATGCGGCGGTCCGACGACACGACCGTCAGCTGGCGCGGCGCGCGGTCGCGCTCGATGCGGCGAATGATGACCGAGTCGGCGTCCTCGCCGTGGGGCGCGTAGATAACGGTGATGCTCGGCCCGGCGGTGGGGCGGCCGACGCCGGGCAGGTCGCCGGGGTCGAAGACGACGGTGATACTCTCCCGCGTGGCGGCGGCGTAGCCTTGCAGCCGCGCCAACAGCCGCGCCTCGTCGCGCGGGTCCGCCAGGGAGATGTCCTTCATCTGGCCGATGAGGTTGTGCCCGTCAATCAGGAGAGGCATATCATACCAAACGCTGGTCGCACCCCTGCCGCACCCCGCACG
>JAHCIE010000307.1 GCA_026129385.1 Anaerolineae bacterium | reverse complement strand
TAGCCCTGGCGGGCCAGCATCAAGGCCACACTGGAGCCGAAGCGACCCAGGCCAATGACCGCGTACTCGGGCCGACCTCGACGGCGCATGGGGGTGTCTCCTGCTACGCGGGCAAGCAATCCTTTGCGGCTGGTCTGGCGACGCCAGGGCCGGCCGCGCATCAGCATTATACCACGACCCGCCCAAGAGCGACACGCGCCCCGACCGCCGAGCGGCCACGGGGCGCGTGCTACCTAATCCCAGGCCAACATTCGTGTGCCCTGGCGAGCAATCCGCTAGCGTTGTGGTGTCGCGGTCACCAGCCGCCGCGTCGTCGTAGTCTGAGCGGTCAGTTCGGCGGGAATCGCCTCCGTGCGGAAGTCGCGCTCGATGGTGGCCCTGGCCTGGAGGTCGCTGAGGTAGCGGTCAACGGCGTCCTCCTCGTGCCGGGTGCGTTCCTCGGCGGTCATAGGCCGCAATTGGGCCGCCTCGACCACCTGCACCACCGTCCACTGGCCGCCGATCTGGAGCGGCTCACTGACAGCGTTGGGCTGCAAGCTGAAGGCGGCGCGTTCCAGGATCGGATCGTGGCTGCCCTGGCTGAACCAGCCCAGGTCGCCGCCCTGATCCTTCGTCGTCGCATCCTTCGACACATCCTTCGCCAGCGTGGCGAAGTCTTCGCCCGCCTTAAGGCGCTGCACGATCTGCTTGGCCTCGTCCTCGGTGTCGACCACAATCTGCCGCGCCCGTACCTGGAGGCTGGTGGGCGGGATATTGGCATTGGCGATGGCCAGCGCCCGGAATCGCTCGTAGAGTAGCTGGTCGCGCTTGTTGTCGCGGACGAAGCTATCGCCGAGGCCCGTGGCAGCTTTGAGCGCGGTTACAAAGCCATCATACTGTGACTTGTACTGCGCCTCGGTCAGCACGACTGGCGTACCGGTGGGGCCAACGGTGGGGACAGCCGTCCCCGCCCCAACTGTCGCGGTGGGGGCCGGCGTCGAGGTTGGCGGCCCGGCGGTGGGCGTCGGCGTGCCGTTCGGGAAGTAGCCGTAGTCGGCCTGCACGCCGCGCGTGATCTCGTCATCGCCAATGATAATACCCAGGCGGGCAGCTTCCTGGCGCAGCATCTCGTCGGTAATCATCGTCTCGAAGACGGTGTTGGGCAATTGATTGCTCAGGTATTGTTGGAGCTGATCGGCCAGGGCGCCCGAGGCAGCCAGGGCTCCAAAACGCTGCTCGAGGCGAAATTTCTCGAACAGGACCCGGTCGCGGTACGCGCTGGTGGTGACCGGCGCGCCATTGACGACCGCGATAGGGGCGCGCGGCTTGAGCCAGTATTGCTGAATCACGCCGATAAGGATGACAGCGCCGACCACACCCAGGATACTCCCGAAGATGATCCACAGGGTGCGCTGGCGCTCCCGTTCCCGACGTGTCAAATGCTCCTGCTTGCGACTGGGTCCAGTCACCTGGGCAGTTTCTTTTCGACTCTTCTTCGACATACGACGTCTCCGCCTACTGAGGATTAGCGCTGAGATAGCCAATGGCTGATGGTCTGTGGCCGCCGGACGCCTGATCAGGCGATCCCTGTCCTCGGCCCCAGACTACCAGCCATCGGCCATCCACGACCTGTCAGATTCGCTAGCGCGTCTGCGCCGCCGTATAGGGCAGCAGCGCGAGATAGCGGGCGCGCTTGATGGCGCGGGTGAGAATACGCTGCTGCTTGGCCGACGCACCCGTCTTGCGGCGGGGCTTGATCTGCGCCGACTCGTTCAGGAACCGCTGCAACAGGTCGATATTCTTGAAGTCGACCAGGGACAGATCCTTCGGCAGCGGCTGGCGACGACCGCGACCGCGGCCGCCTGGCCCGCCGGTCCGCCGACCGTAGCCACCCCGGCTCTGGCCGCCGGGTCGGCGGTCGCTCTGATAGCCGCCCTGGCCCTCAGTGCGGGGAGCCTCGACGCTGGCCGGGCCTGCTTCGGTGGCGGGGACGCTCACAGGCGCCTCAGCAGCTTCGACGACGAGCGCTTCCGCCACGGGGGGCGGCGCCGCCTCGGCCTCGGCAACCTCCGGGATTATCTCAATCTCATTCTCCATCGTTACGACTCCTCCACGGCAGGGAACGCCGTCGGATTAGGGGATTACAGGGTCACAGCGGGCCGACGCTCAGCCGCCCTTATCACGACTAGAAGGGATACTCGTCGCTCTCTTCGTCCTCGTCGTGCACGGGCTGTTCGGAGTAGGCTTCGCGGCGGCCGTCGAGGACAATCATCTCATCGGCGACGACCTCAGTCCGGTAGTGCTTCTGGCCGTCGGGGCCTTCCCACGACCGGGTCTGAAGCCGACCCTCGATATAGACCTTGGAGCCTTTAGCGAGATACTGGTTACAGATCTCGGCCAGGTCGCGCCAGGCTACGACGTTGAACCACTCGGTCGCCTCGCGACGGTCGCCGTCGGTCGTCGTCCAGGTACGGCTGGTAGCCACACTGAAGGACGTGACGGGCTTACCGCTAGGTGTGTAGCGCATCTCTGGGTCACGGCCCAGGTTACCGATAATCATCACCTTGTTCAAGCCACGGCTCATCGCTTACACCCTCACTTCCAGCACTTACCGGAGCTTACTCATCGGTTCGAATGAACAAATACCGCAACACGTTCTCATTCAGCTTCAGATGGCGCTCGACTTCGGTCATCATCGTCGCGGGCGCCTTCACACGGTACACGGCATAGTAGCCTTCGCGGTAGCGGTCAATGCTGTACGCCAGGCGACGGCGGCGCCAGGTTTCGGCAGGTGCAATCTGACCGGTGTTGTCGGCCAACTGCCCAATCTCCGTTACCTGACCGCCCGCGCCCGTGAGTAGCGCACCGACCTGCTCGGCGACGGCCTTCATGCCATCGTTGTCCAGCCCAGGCTGGACGAGCACTGTCAGCTCGTATTCACGCATCGGGGGTGGTCTCCTTCCTATGGGATATGCCCCGCTCGCGGCGGGACAGAAAGGTCGTGGATGGGAACACTCACCATCCAAACAGGATAAGTATATGCAGGCTGACGGAGAGCCGCAAATTTCCGAGGTGCAGCCCCGCGCAGTTCTGATTCAGTGGTCGCCCGGCTTGCGCAGGACTAGCCGGTCTCGTAGAATATCCGTCATTGGGTCGTGCATGCCTCGCTCGTCCTGCGAGAAAGGATACCCTCATGGCTGCTGACGCCGAGAAGAAGTCGGATATGAGTCGCAGTGATAGCTTGCTCGATACAGGCGCGGACAAGCTGGCCGAGTCGGGCGAGTTGAGCGGCTTGAGTCGCGACGTCGCCATCGAGGGCGCGATTGGCATGGCGTCGGGCTACAGCACCCTCGACACGGCCGACGATATGACCGCCCTCAGCGAGATCGCCGAGGCGAAGGGCGTGCGCGATTTGGCGCAGGGAACCGATATGCTGGCCGCCGCCGAGGACATTGCCGCCCTGAGCCAGGCGGTGCGCGCCATCAGCGACGAGGACCTGGGGCGGGGCATGGAACTGGCCGCTATGGCCGGTCAGATGGCCGCCGTCTCCGACAGCGTGCTGGCCGGCGGACAGCGCGCCGTCGCCTCTTTCCTCAGCCACATGAGCGAGCGCATGCGCGCCATCGCCATCGAGGACCTCCTGCGCTCGCGCCACACCCACGCCCTGGCGCTGGACATGGCGCAGGCGGGGCAACAGGTCGCGGGCCTGGGCCTGGGGGAACTCACCGACGGCACGGAGGAGCTGGACACGGCCGAGACGCTGCGCTCGGCCAGTTTCGAGGCCGCCGACCTGGGGGCGCAGCAACTGGCCGAAGGGCTGGCCGCCATCGCCGCCGCCGAGGGGCTGAGCGAGGCCAGCGAGGCGCTAACCCTCGAGGCCGTCAGTGACATCACCGAGGGCGCAGCGCAGGCCGGCCTGGACATGGCCGACAACGATACGCCTAGCGTGATCAGCAAGGGGCCAGACCCGCAGCGAAATTGAGCCTGCTCGACCCCCCGGCTCGGCCAGGCGATCAGAGAGACCGGCTCGGCGGCGACATGCGTTACCGTTCCGCCGCGTTGAGGTCCGACGTGGTGTCGCGGTGGAAGCCGAGGGTCAGGTAGTCGCGGCTCATGGGCAGCGACAGTTCCAGGCGGTGCAGCGGCTGTACCCCCAATCGCAGCCGCGTCGGCTCGCACGCCAGCAGGTGGCCGCCGTGGCGACGGTCGGCCGACAGAAAGTGCAGGTGCAGGCCGGGCACGTTCAGCGACGCCATGAAGGGCGGCGTGTAGAAGCCCGCCAGCGTCCCCTCGATGTCGGTGAACTCGAAGACGCTCTGCTCGTGGGCCACCTCGACCAGCGGGCGGTAGCTATCCTGCTTGGGCACCGAGCGCGCCCTTAGACGGCGAAACACCCCCTCCATGCGCAGCGCGTAGAAAATGTTGGGCGACGGCAGTTGGCCTTGTAGCCAGACCTGGAAGGCGGCGTCGTCCAGCGGCTCGTCCAGGCTGTGGACGCGGAACGGCTGGTAGAAGGTGACGCCGGCGAAGGGCGTCAGGGCGTCGTCGCCGACCACGGTCACGCTCCCATCGGCGGCGATCTGATACG
>JAHCIE010000306.1 GCA_026129385.1 Anaerolineae bacterium | reverse complement strand
TCCACCGAGGCCCGAGTCCTGACGCCCCGCAAAACAACCAGGAGCGCCAGAGCCAGCACCAGCGCGCCCGCCGCCACAAGCCCTACGGTCGTCATGAAGCGCACAGCGAATCTCCTTCTGCCGAATGGCATCCCACCGTATGAAGGTTGCGAGAAGAAGGTATTACCACGCTCGCTGCAACCTGTCAAACCAACCGGCTTGGCGGCGTCAGGCGGGCGCGGCCTCGACGATGCGAGGGGTGGCCTCGATAACCTGGCGAATGCGCGCCCAGGCCTGCTGCGCCTGGGCCAGGGTGGCATCGCTCGTTGGCAACTCGTGATAGTGCGCGTCCACATACGTCTCTGTCAGGAACAGCAGATCGCCCTCGGCCGTGGGGAAAGCTGCGACAAGCATGGGCAGATACTCGTAAGGCGTGTCATCCGCCGGCCGGGGCGCGCCATGCTCCGCCGCTACCGCCTGGAGCGTGGCATAGATGTGGCGCACCGAGTCAGACGCCTGGCCGCGAGGGTGGCGACGGAACCGCCCCACAGCGCGCTCCCAGAGGCTGCGCGCATCCTGAGCAAAGGCCTCGGCCGACCATACCGACTCGCGCAGTTCCGCCACCGGCTCCGCCGCCGCCGCCCGCCGCCGCTGCGCCCACAGCCCAAGCAGCATGACCGCCGCCAGTAGCCCTATCGCCAGCAGCGCCCACTTCAGCCCCATGCCCACCGCCTCCGGCAGAAGGGACGTCGCCTGGGTCACTTCCTGGTCGCCCGGTGTTGGCGTTGGCAACTGTTGCGCCGCCAGGCGGTCCAGGGCGGGTCGTAAGGCCCGCGCCAACGCCTCCACCAGCGGCGACAGCAGGAAAGCCAGGATCGTCAGGAGGACGACGAGGACGCGGGCCAGTACATCCCACAGGGGTCCCATCCAACCCAGGATGGCGCGAATCGTATCCACCGAAAACAAAACGCTAATCACCAGGCCCAGCAGGATAACCGCGATCACGGCCCCTACCAGGATGCTCACCCACCCCCGGTCGAAGGGCGTGGCGACGCCCGCCGCATCGCGGCTGACATCCTCGACCCGCGCCAGCCCCATCGCCAATAGCCCCGCCGTGAAGAAGACGAAAACGGCCGACGTGACCGAAACGCCCGCGAAAGCAGCGGCCATGAGCACCCACATAAACACCACCACGCCCACCCGGAAGCGGAAGCCGGTCTGGTCGGCGCTGAAGCCGCCGCCGACAAGGCTGATGCCGCGCCACCACAGCGCCAGGTAGCCCACGATGAACAGCAGGTTAGGGTCGAGAAAGTCGCGCAGCCCTACCAGGAACGCGCCCGGCCCCCCCAGGCCGAGCGCGGCGGCCACGACAAACATCAGCACGGCGACAGTGACAGCGACGGCCACCGCCTGCCCTAGCGAGCCGGCCCGACCCAGGTCCAGGTAGCGCGCGACGAACACGGCGGTAATCATCAGCAGGCTGACCAGGGCAAGGGACGGCGATACTGACTGGGGACTGAACAGGCCAAACGCCACGGCCCACGCCGCCCAGAACCAGGCCGCTTCCATCAGCGCCGTCGCCAGCCGCAGCAGCTCGCGGCGCAACCGTGTCGCGCTCATGGCGCGCCCCCCGCCGGCCGGCGGAAGATCGCGTCCGGGTCATCGGGCAGCGTTGGCGCACCCGCTGGTGTCACGGCGGCCTCTCGCCGCCGATATTGCATCTCCGCCGTAGGTATGTGGTAGATGACGATGCCCGGCAGCGACTCCTCGGTGTACGCGGCATCCAGCGAGACCAGCACCATGCGCCGCGCCGCCGATCGCAGCCGCGCCATCTCGGCAATCAGTTCCGGCGTGACGACGCACGTCACCACCACCAGCGTCGCGCCCCACGGCAGGCGCGGGTTCTCCTGGGCCAGGATGCGCTCGATGCGCTCCGTCGAGAACTGGCCCACCGCCGCCAACGCCTCCAGGATGCGCGTCAGCACGCCGGGATCGCGGCTCGGCATGACCCGAATCGTCTGGTCGGAGCGGGGCACGGAGCCGTTGGCGACCAGGCCCACCGCCTGCCGCCGCTGGGTGGCATGATAGGCGATGGATGCCGCCACGGAGATGACCTGTTCCTGCGCGTCAGGCAGGATGCCCACCCAGGGGTTGGCAAAGGTGGCGATATTCAGCACGATGACGATACGCTGCGTCGTCGTCGGTTCATAGACGCGGGTTTGCAAATGCTGCTGCCGCGCGCTGGCCTTCCAGTGCACATGGCGGAACGAGTCCTCAGGCTGATAATCGCGGATGCCCACCGTGCGCAGCGGGTCTTCAAAGATGGGTTGCAGCGAGCGAGCGTCGCCGAAGGGTTCCTTGGCCGGGAACCCTAGCTCCTCCAGCGGCGTCACCTGGGGGTAGACAATCAGCCGCGTGGCCGCCGACACCCGCGCGCGGGTCTCGAACAGGCCGAACAGGTCGCCGGAGCGTAGCGTTGCCGGCCCAATGAAATAGAAACCGCGCTGGGAGCAGTGGAGCGTGTACTGGCGTACCACCCGCTCGTACCAGCGCAGCGCCATCACGTTGCTCAGCGTCCGCTCGCCGCCACTGGCGGCCGGTCCCGTGTCCCGCTCGACCACCTCCAGCCCGGCCGGGAACGTGTCCTCGATGGTCAACCAGGGCACGGGCAGCGGCTTGCGGTTGGTGGTAATCAGGCGCAGCCCCGTCGTCTCGCCCGCGAAGACGCGGCTCTCGTCCAGGACACGCTCGTAGCTCACCGCTCGTAGCGTTAGCCGCTTCCACGCCCAGGCTATGGGAAGAATCACCAGCAGCAGGATGCCCAGCGCGAGCATGCCCGGTTGGCGAAACCACGTCCCCATCCCGATCAGGATGATGCCCAAAAATACCCACGCATCCGAAAACATTACCGCCTCACCTCACGCATCACGATTCGCGCCCCCATGATCGAGCCGTCGTGCCCTACGTCTCCACCGGCGCAGGCGTCGCCGCCACAATCTCCTGCACGATTTGCTCCGGCGTCCGCCCGCGCAGCTTCATCTGGCTCGACAGAATCAGGCGGTGGGTCAGCACATGGGGTGCCAGGCTCTTCACGTCGTCGGGCAGTACAAAGTCGCGCCCGCGAATGGCCGCCAGCGCCTGGCTGGCCTGGTACAACGCCAGCGAACCGCGCGGGCTGGCCCCCAATTCCACCGCCGTATGGCCGCGCGTCGCGTGGACGATGCGCACGATATAGTTGCGCACCGACGCCTCCACGCGCACCTGCTGGCGCAGCTTCGCCAGCGCCAACACGTCGGCCCCCGCCAGGACGACCGGCAGGCCCACCAGCGGGTCGGCCTGCTCGTAGCGCAGCAGGATGTCCTCCTCCTCGGCGATACTCGGGTAGCCCAGGCGGATGCGCATCAGGAAGCGATCCATCTGCGCCTCAGGCAGGGGGAACGTCCCCTCCAGCTCGATGGGGTTCTGCGTCGCCATGACCAGGAAGGGGCGTGGCAGCGCCATCGTCTCACCGTCTACCGTGACGGTGCGCTCCTGCATCGCCTCGAGCATGGCGGACTGGGTACGCGGCGTGGCGCGGTTGATCTCGTCGGCCAGCACGATCTGGGCCACAATCGGCCCCGCCCGGTACTCGAACTCCTGCGTCTTCTGGTTGAAGAAGTTGATGCCGACCACATCCGAAGGCAGCAAATCCGGGGTAAACTGGATGCGGCGGAACGAGGCATCCAGCGAGCGCGCCAGGGCGCGCGCCAGGGTCGTCTTGCCAACGCCGGGCACATCCTCAATCAGGACGTGGCCCTCCGACAGCAGGGCGACCAGGAGCAACTCGATGACGTCGGCCTTGCCGATGATCACCTGGGCGATGTTCGCCTGGACCTGGGCCGCCGTGGCGGTGATATCGAGGGTAGCGGTGGACATGGTGAGGGTTTCCCAAGTGAAGTAAAAAGCCCCGTTCTCGCTACGAAAACGGGTCTCGCGAAGGATAGATTGATTCTATCCCTCTGCCGCGCGCTGTCAACACATGCGCGGCGCGCCGGGTGGAGGGGCGACCTACGGCGTCTCTATGACCTTTATGCGTCACCCCGTGCCTCGGTTCAACGTCTGTCCGATTAGGTGTATACTGTGCCTCCGTTGTAGCCTGCCGCTTAAACAAGGACTCCCATGCCTGCGCCGACCGGAACCGTGACCTTTCTATTCACCGACATCGAGGGCAGCACCCACCTCTGGGAGCAATTCCCCGCCGCCATGCGCGTCGCCGTCGCCCGACACGACGCTCTGTTGCGCCAGACCATCGAGGCCCACGACGGCTACGTCTTCAAGACTTTGGGGGACGCTTTCTGCGCCGCCTTCGCCACAGCCACCGCCGCCCTCGACGCCGCCCTAGAGATTCAGCGCCGTCTTGCGACCACGGACGACGGACCACCGACGACCGAAGAAGTCGACACGGCCGGCGATCAATCGGTGGTCGCCCCCGTGGTCGGTGGCCCGTCGTCCGTGGTCCATCTCAGAGTCCGTATCGCCCTCCACACCGGCGCGGCTCTGGAGCGCGACAGCGACTATTTCGGCCCGCCGGTCAATCGCGTGGCCCGCCTCCTGGCCACCGGCTACGGCGGCCAGACGCTCCTCTCGCTGC
>JAHCIE010000305.1 GCA_026129385.1 Anaerolineae bacterium | reverse complement strand
TCGGTCGTCAGGTACGCCAGGCGTCGACCATCCCGCGACAGCGTCGGGCTGGCGGCATCCTGAACCACGACCTGGCGCGACTCGCCGTCGATGCCCACGCTTTGGATGCTCTCTTTGCCGAGCGCGTCACGGTAAGTGAAGAGCAGGCTCTTGCCGTCCGGCCGCCAGGCCGGCTCACCGAGCCATACGCCCACAGCCTCGTGGGCCAGTAGAAGCCGTCCCGCCCCGCCCTCAACAGGCATCAGGTACAGGTCGGTGCCGTTGTCGCGCTTCTCCCTGGCGCGCGCCGCGTCGTAGAAGCTGTACGCCACCTGCCGGCCGTCGGGCGACACGGCCGGCGAGGCCAACACCGTCTTGGGCGCGGCCGCGCTGACCTGGCGCACCGCCAGGGTTGACGGCTGCAACGTCCACAGCCCGCTATCGTTGGCGTAGAGGATAGACCCCGGTGCGCTGGGAACAGGCGCTGCCGATGGCGCAGGCATGTCGGTCGGGGTAGCCGCGGGGGCGACGCCGGCCTTCACCGACGGCGTCGGGGCCGTCGGGGCTACCGACGAGGCGCAGCCGGTCAGGCCAAAGAGAAGGGTGACGATGAAAGTCGCGACCAGGCGTGACCATGCATCGCTACGCACCCCCAGGCCAACCTTACTTGCCTGGGCCTTCAACAACGATCTTGACACGCTCATTGTGATAGTCGGTCGAGCACACCAGGGTGAACGTCCCTGTCGTGAAATACTTCTGGGTCGCCTTCTGGCCGGGGTCCAGAAGTAGCCCATCGATGCTCACAGGCACGCTGTCATCGTTGCGGATGACCAGGATATCCTTGGAACCGAGGGTCATCTTGACCTCAGGCGGAAACATGGCGACCACCTCGCCCGCTGCCTGGCGCTGGGCGGTGCCCGGCTGAATGGCAAACACGATCTCGCGCCCCGACGATGTGACGACGGCCGCGCCTTCCGTTCCGCTCGTACTGGCGACCGGCGTCACAGCCGGGGCGGGTGTCACAGCGCGCCCCTGGGTGACGGTAACGATCGGCAGCGCGGGACTCGTCTGAGTGGTGGGCGTGCAGCCGCCAAGGACCAGCGCGGCCAGGAGGCCAAACGCAAAGCCCCGGCGCATTGCGCGTTGGAGCATCGGTATCACCTGAGCCTCGCTAGGGCTGGCGAACCTGGACTTTGACATCGACAGGCCCCGCCTTCTCGAACTGGAGTCGTACATCGAAGGTGTCGTTGGGCTTGAGTTCCTTGTTTAGCCCGATGAGCATCACGTGGTAGCCGCCCGGCTTCAACTCGACCTGGCCGTTGGCGGGCACGTCGATGCCGTCTACCGGCCGCATCTGCATCATACTGCCGCTCATCTCCATGGTGTGGAGTTCCACCGCTTTGGCAACGTCACTCTTGGCGCTAACCAGTTTATCGGCCGCGCCGCCGTTCTTGAGAACGATGTAGGCCGCGCCGTTCCCGCCACCCACCGCCGGCCGCGCCCACGGCTCGATGACCTGGATGGCGCCGACTGAGGCCGCCGGGGCCGTGTTCGATGTCGTCGACGATTTACCCGCCGCGCCCATCGGCTGGCCCGGAGCGCACGCGCCGACGGCCAGGGTCAGACTGACGACCACAATCAGAGCGCCGAGTAGACGCATCATAGTCTTCCTCCGCTGCGAATCAGCTGGCGAACGTCACCCGCCATATCCTCGGCGGAAGCCCCAAAGGGAAACTGCTCGCGCCAGCGACCCGACTGGTCAATGACATGCACGAACGCCGTATGATCGATGGTGTAGCCCAGGGCCGAGCCGGGCAAGTCCTTGCGCACCGCCGTCACCCCGTACTGCTTCATCAACTGTTGCACCTGCTCCTCGCTACCGTGCAGGCCGATGAAGCTAGGATCGAAGACGGTTACATAGTCCGCCAGCACCTGCGGCGTGTCTCGATTCGGGTCGACGGTGATGAGCGCCACCTGTACCTGGTTGCCGTCGCGGCCCAACTCGCGCTTCATCCGCGCCAGATCGGTCAGGGTCGACGGGCACACGTCGGGGCACGATGCGAAGCCAAAGTAGAGCAGTACCACCTTGCCGCGCTGGTCGGCCAGGGAGAAGGGTCGACCCGTGTGGTCGGTCAGGGTGAAATCGGGCGCTTGCTTCGGCGGGTCGAACACCAGCCCGCGCAGGCTCACATTCTCACGGCAACCGCTCACGAGAAGCACCATCACGGCGAGACCGGCTGCTACGATGAGCCATCGCCTCGAATAACCTTTCATCGCCATTCCCCAGTCCCCACTCTCTCAGCCCTCACTTCGCTGGTGGCGCGAAGAGCTTGATATAGTTCACCACATGCCAGCGATCTAGCTCGGACAGGCGGTCCTTGAAGCCCGGCATAGCCGTCTCCGCGATGCCCTCGCTGATCCAGAAGAATAGCTCGCCGTCGGCATGCCCTTCGGCCAGGTGGATGCGAAAGTCGGCAGGCTTGGGTCGCAGCGTCGCCCCGGCCGGGCCATCGCCGCGACCGCGCGGCCCGTGACACAGCTGGCACTCGGTACGGTAGATTTGTTCCCCTCGGCTGATAGACTCTGGGCTGGCCGGCACAGGGTTCTTTACCTCAAGCGCAGCGCCGAGAGCTACCACATCCGTGGGAAGCAAGGCGGCAGCCCCATCGGGAGTGATGACGAAACGAAAGGCAGTCCGGATATCGCCGCTACCCGGCCGCCGCACCAGCACCTCGGCCTGCCAGCGACCATCGGTCGTGATGGTGTTGCCCTGGGCGACGTATTCCCCCTGGCCTTGGGGTTGGGCCACCAAAATCTGGGTTCCTTGCCGGACATCGAGATAGGAGAAGCGAACGTCAACCCGCTCCGCGTCGTCAATGGGGCGCCCATTCGAGTCGGCAAGAATCACGGTCGCAGTATTATAGCCGGGCCGCGCCGGCGCGATGACCAGCGCCAGTGTCAGGTCGTCCAGCGCCGCGCTCATCTGGAGCCTGGACGTTGCGTCCGACGCCGTCCAGGACCACGGCACGGATCCACCAAAGCGTAGGACCAGCATGCCGATAAGGGCCAGCGCCCCCAGTCCCAGGAGTGGCCATACCCGCCAACTGGTGGGGCCTGGCTGCCCGTGATCTCCGCTTCCCATCGTCACCCTGCCACCCGATCCAGCCATCGTAGCACTTACTTCTTTAAAACGTCTCGAATATCGGTAGCGATTTTCTCGCCTTCCCACTCGGCGGGATACATATTTCGAATCGTGCCGGTTGGGTCAATGAGGAAAGTTATGGCCGTATGTCCGATCGTATCGAAGCTCCGAGTATCCCACGCCTCCGCCGGCGGTGTGGGCGAGCCAGGCCCGCCGGGATCGACGCGCACCTTGTAGGCCTGCCACACCGGGCGCAGCGCCTGATAGGGGCCGGTCAAACCGATGATCGTCTTATCAAAGGCAGGCAGGTACTCAGCCAGGCGTGGCGGTTTATCGCGCGCCGGGTCGGTCGTCACAAACACGATTTGCACCTGGTCGGCCTGGTCCGCGACTGCGCGCCGCGCTGAGGCCAGTTGGGCCAGGGCAATGGGGCAGACGTCGGGGCAGTTGGTGTAGCCAAAGTTGAGCAACACCACCTTACCCCGCAGGTCTTGCAGCCGCACCTGGTTACCTGTCTGGTCACTGAGGACGAAATCGGGGGCTGGTCGATCGACCTCCGCGCCTGGCACTGACGAGGCGACAGGAGACGCAGCAGTCGACTGACAGGCTACGAGCGACAGGAGGATGGGGATGAGTACGGCGACAAGCGCGCCGCGCAGATAGCGGGGCAACATCGTGTTCACGAGAGTTCCCATGGGTCCAAATTATACACCCATGTGGCTGCGACTACGTTACTGGCGGTCCAATTGTGGTCTAAAGTGTGTCCCAACCTCAGCGATTCATCCCCCACAGTAGGTGCAGGCCCGCCAGCGTCAGGTCAGGCTCCACGTGGTCGATGGCGGTGGTATGGGCGGCGACGATCTCCACCAGACCGCCGGTTGCCACCAGCGGGACGGCCTGGCCGCCGGGCAGGGCAGCGCGTAGCCGGGCCACAATACCCTCGACCAGCGCCACGAAGCCGAATACCGCGCCAGACTGGAGGGCCTCTTGCGTCGAGCGGCCAATGACCGAGGGCGGCGCTTCAAGTTCGACCTGCGTCAGCCGCGCCGCCGAGCGGCTCATCGCGTCGGCGGCCACCCGTAGACCGGGCGCGATAGCCCCGCCCAGAAAGGCGCGCTCGGCATCCACCACGTTGAATACCGTCGCCGTGCCGAAGGAAGCCGCAATGACCGGCGCGCCATAGCGATGTACGGCCGCCACGGCCGCCACCACCCGGTCCGAACCGAGGGTATGGGGCGTCTCGTAGCGCATGGTCAAGCCGGTGCGGATGCCAGGCCGCACGATCATCGGGTCCACCCGCAGATAGGCGCGCACCGCGTGGGTGAGCGCCTCCGTCACCGGCGGTACAACGGAGCTGACGATGCAGCCATCCACCTGCCACGGGACGAGGCGTGTGAGCAAGACGCCATACTCATCAGCGGTCTGGATGCGGTCAGTAGCCCCGGAGACCACGTCGGTCAAGACCCCGTGGCGGTAGAGGCCGTACTTGATATTGGTGTTACCGATGTCGA
>JAHCIE010000304.1 GCA_026129385.1 Anaerolineae bacterium | reverse complement strand
AAGTGGATGGACCGCAACTGATCGTTTCATGCTACTGGGTATTGCTCAGAATGAAGGACTTGGTACCGTTAAGTCTTTCTTCGAGAGCTTCAACCAGAACTGGTCGTCCTACCTGTTCCAGAATCAGAAAGGGGGGTCTGATTATGGCGAGCAGTTACGTAGTCAACTATGGGCTATGCTACAGAAAGTCGAGTGGCTGCTGTGGAAACAGGAGGGGTGGCAGCTGCCAGAAGGTGTAGACCTCGATGAATATCGCCGCCGCCTTGCACCCTCAGGAGAACAGCCCTGATGAACCTCAGGCAACGGCAGCCCCTAACATGCCTGTTGATTATCCTGCTTCTTGTTGTAGTGAGTGTGGTCATCATACTCATCTGGGCAGACATGGATGCTGCTGAGGAGGAGCGACGCAACCGTGATTTGCTTCCTTCTTCGCAGAACTATCAGCACTTCGAGGTGAAGCAGTGGGGCGCTGAACACCTTCTGCACCTGTTCCGCAACTCGCAGCAACTGGAGCAGGTGGTCTTGATGCCGAGCATCGAGGCCAACGTGTGGTACGTGCTGGAATTGGCGGTGGACGACGGGGCGGGGTTCCGCGCCAGCGTGTGGAAGGCCAGCGAGGCGGGGACGCGCACCGAGATGCGCTACGAGATGCCGCGGACGAGCGGGTGGCGGTTCCACCTGTGGAGCGGGAGCGCGCTGACGTCGCTGGACACTTACAGCGAGGCGACGCTGAACCTGGGGACGGGCACGACGCGCATCGTGGGCAAGCACTTCGAGTACGACGCGACGCTGAACCGGCAGTATAAGCGGTACTACGCCAACGGGCAGTTGCTGGCGACGCGAGTGACGCAGTTCGGCTGCCCCGGCTGCGACGAGTTGGCGTACGTCCAGGGCGACCATCTCGGCTCGAGCAGCACGTTGACGAATGGCATCGGCGGCGTGGTGGCGCGGGAGCGGTACAGCGCCTTCGGCGAGCGGCGCAAGGGCGAGAGCTACCTCATCACCGACCAGCTGTACACCGGCCAGCGGCTCAACGTGCTGAGCAACCTCTACCACTACAGCGACGGCCTCAGTTACTTCTCGGTTGTGGCGTGAGTCCAAAAACTAGAAACGCGGGGCGGCGAGAAATGGTCGTTTTCGTGCGTGATGTCACGGTCAACGAACTGTTTTGGGGGTGACTCTCTAGGAATATAACTATCCTTGTCTTGCGCCCGCGTCGAGGTCACACGAATTTTGCAAATTTGTCGGATGACCCGTAACCCGGGGGTGCGGCTGTGCGTCAATAGTGTACACGCCGCACGTGCCATAGACGCGGGACTTCAAGCAGGCGGGGGGCCTACGCCCTCTCCGCCTGCTTTTTTTTGCTCCATCCCTGTCCCGCCTTGTACATCGGGACGCTCGCTGGTCCGACGCCCCCCCCTCGCTGGACTGCGACCTGTCCCCTCTCCCGTCCGCCCACCTCTTCGCGGTCGTCACCCTCGCCCTTGCCTGGTCGTCCGCCTGCCGTCATCGTCGTCTTCATCCCCGTTTCGGCTAGCCTGCCGACAAGCCCCTTGTCGAGCGATTCGTCCTCCGCCAGCAGTTCTGACTGCCCCAGGTTCCTCATCGAGGAGGCGAACCTTGTCGACGTCATCGCTTACCCCAAGTCGTGCCTTGCGCCGTCCGCGTCGCATCGACCTGCGTGCCGTCTTCGGCATCGCGCTCATGCTGGTGGCCATCGGTGGCTCGATGGCCTTCTGGACCCTGACCTCCGACGCCCGCTCCGTCCTCATCGCCACCCGCGACCTGCCCGCCACCGCCGTCCTGAGCGCGTCTGATGTCGCCGTCGCCCGCGTCCGGGTCGACGACCGCATGTACCAGGTCGCCATCCCTGGCGGCGAGATGAACAACGTGGTGGGCAAGGCCCTCTCGCTGCCGGTCCAGGCCAACGAGATGCTGGTCCACGGCCACCTCGCCCCGCGGCCGCCCCTCAACCCCGACCAGCGGGCGTTTACCATCCCGGTCACGCCCGACACCGCGGCCGGCGGGCGTCTGCGGTCGGGAGACAGCGTCGAGATTCGCCTGACGGTGAACAAGGGCAAGCCCGACGTGCGCACCACCGTCCTACTGCCCCGCGTCACCGTCTACGACGTCGGCTACGAGTCGCGCGTCTCGGCCCTCGGCGCCGATAGCGCGGGCGCGGTTAGCCCGGGAACCATCAAGTGGCTGACGCTGGCCGTGACCTCGGACCAGGCCGACGCGCTGGCCCAGGCGCGGTGGAGCGGCGAGCTGGACGTGGCCCTCAGGCCACAGGAACGCTAGGCAGGCCCCCATGACCAGTCTCACCTCCGACGCGAAAGAGACCCGCCGTCCCTGGCGGCTCGCCCTGGGGCTGGGCGACTCGGAGCGCGAGCACGCCTGGATCCCCGCCCTCCACGAGGGGGGCGACTTCACCATCGTCGAGCGCGCCCTGGCCGCCGAGCACCTCCTGGCGTGCGTGCGCCAGGGCCGCGCCGACGTCGCCTTGGTGGCCTTCGACCTCCACCGCCTGACGAGCGGGGTGCTTGCCGAGCTGACGCGCAGCCGCGTCCCGCTCGTCGTCCTGACGCCCGACCCCGACGAGGAGCCGTGGCGCGACCTGGACGCGATGGTGTTGCCGCTGGAGACGGGCGCCGACGTCCTGCAACAGGCGCTGATGGTCGCCGCGCGGGGCGAACGCCCGCCAGTCGCGCCCGATGAGCCGGAGACGCCCGCAGAGACCCGCAGCGCGCCGCGCGACCCCACCGTTCGCCCGGCCGTGCTGACCCTGACCAGCGGCCACGGCAGCCCAGGCCGCACGACCATCGCCATCAGTCTCGCCACGGCTCTCGGCGCGGTCGCGCCCACGGTCCTGGTGGACGCCGACATGAACGGCCCAACCATCGCCGCCTGCCTCGACGCCAACCCGACCCGCAACCTGTACATGCTGGCCCACGCCGAACCCCTCACCACCCGCGAGTGGGACCATGCCATCGATCAGGAGACGCAGCCCCTCTCGCCGCGCAGCCCCCACGGCGTCGTCCTGTGCGGCGTGCCCAAGGCAGAGATGCGCGCCAAGCTCGCCCCGCAATTCTTCGAGCGCCTGCTGGCTGAGCTGCGCCGCCGCTACCAGTACGTCATCGTCGATGTGGGCGCGGACTTCCTGGGGGCGGATGTGGGCCTGCACCGCCTCGCCATCAGCCTGGCCGACGAGATTCTGATGGTGATCACGACCGACCTGGTGGGCCTGTGGCACGGCCGGGCGGCCCTGCGCCACCTGGACGACCACCTTGACATCAACCCGGCCCGCGCGGCCCTGGTCCTCAACCAGTACGACCGCCGCCATCACCACAGCCGCACCGAGATCGAGTGGGTGCTGGGCGCGCCGACGGCGGCGGTCATCCCCTACGACCGCGGCGCGGTGCAGCAGGCGGTCCGTCTGCAGCAGCCGCTGGTGCTCCAGCGGGGTAGCCCGGCCGGCCGCGCCATCCTCGACCTGGCCGAGCGCGTCCACAAGGGCCAGATCAAGCTCCCGCCGGAGCCGAAGGGCCAGCGCCGTGTCCCGTGGCTCCGCTGGCCCCAGGGCCTCCGCCTGGGCGGCTCTCGTCCGACCGCAGCCTCTGTAGAGATGACAGGAGGGGTGCAGCATGATGAGCATGGGTTCGGCAGGCAGCGACCGCACGGTTGAGCGCCTGTTGCGGGAAGAGATTCAGACCGTCGTGAACCGGCTGCTGGGCGAGCAGCAGTCCCTGAGCCTGCGCCGCGAGGACGAGGACCGCGTTCGCGCCCTCATCCACGAGCACGTCCTGGCCTACCAGCGGCGCGCCGCCAACGTCAACCTGCCCCTCCTCTCGGACGCGGACGCCCTGGAGCGGCGGCTGTTCGACGGGCTGATGCGCATGGGCATCCTCCAGCCCTTCATGGACATGCCGTCCGTCGAGGAGGTCATCTGCAATGGCCCGCAGCGCATCTTCGTCATCGAGAACGGCCAGAAGCGCCTCGTGCCCGACCTGTACTTCGACGACGACGAGGAACTGCGGCAGCTCGTCAAGCGTCTCGTCGGGCCGCTCGGCCGCCGCCTGGACGAGTCGTCGCCCATGGTCGATGCCCGCCTGCCCAGCGGCGCGCGCCTCAACGCCGTCATCCCGCCCGCCACGACGCGCTGGTGCCATCTGACCATCCGCAAGTTCATCCTGCGCGCCCACTCCCTGGAGCAGCTCGTCCACCTGGGGACGCTCACCGAGGCGGCCGCCGAGTTCCTCGACGCGGCGGTGCAGGCGGGCGTCAACATCATGGTCAGCGGCTCGACGGGCGCGGGCAAGACGACGATGCTCAACGCCCTGGGCGCATCCATCGCGTCGGTCGACGAGCGCGTGGTGACCATCGAGGAGGTCGCGGAGCTTCAGCTGGATCGCCAGCTGCCGGACTGCGTGCCCCTCCAAGCCCGGGTGAGCAACGTCGAGGGCACGGGCGAGATTCGCATCCGCGATCTGGTCAAGAACGCGCTGCGCATGCGGCCGACGCGCATCATCATCGGCGAGGTGCGCGGGGCGGAAGCGCTCGACATGCTACTGGCCATGAACACCGGCCACGAAGGCTCCCTGGCCACCATCCACGGCAACACGCCCCGCGATGC
>JAHCIE010000303.1 GCA_026129385.1 Anaerolineae bacterium | reverse complement strand
ATGCGCACCCGGCTCAGCCCCGCCAGGTAGGCGTCGTCGAGGTAGTCCTCGATGAGGCGCAGCGCCTCCTCGGCGCGCTCGCCCCGCAGGTCTAGCTCGGTCTTGACCGCCGCCAGGTCCGACGCGGGCGTGACGTGGATATCCTGGTCCATCCGCACCACAACCTTACCCGCGTCGAGCGGCTCCAGGCTGGTAAGAGGGACCTTGACCCGCAGCGCACCCACCTGGACCTCGGCATTCGGGCCGTTGACCCCGATGACCTCGCCGATGGTGTTGAGGCTCGCCACCCGCACCCGGCTGCCCGTCTCTAGCTCGTCCAGGCCCGGCGCACCCACAGCCGGCGGCGGCGCTTCGGGGGCCACGTCGTCGGCCAATCGTTCCACCCGCTCCATCAGCGCGTTGACGTGGCCGGGGGCGGCCATGTCCCGGCGAGCGCGGCGCAACTCGGCGCGCAATTCGCGCAATTCCTCGCGCACCAGGTTAAGCTCGGCCTCGGCCTCCTCGCGGGCACGGTTGATGATAGTGACGCGCTCGCGTTCGGCATCCACCATCTGCCGCTTGAGCGTATCCTCGGCGCTGGCCATGTCGCGCTGGCGCTTCTCAGCATCGGCGCGGGCGGCGAAGGTGGCCTCGCGCGCCTGCTTTATGTCGCCTAGCATCTCCTCCAACGCCACGTCCGACTCGCTAAGCCACTGCCGCGCCCGGTCCAGCACCGGGCCAGCCAGGCCGAGGCGCTGGGCGATAGCAAAGGCGTTGGAGCGGCCCGGCAGGCCGATAGTCAACTCGTAGGTCGGCGACAGGGTATCAACGTTGAACTCCACCGACGCATTGGCGACGCCGGGCGTGGCGTAGGCGAAAGCCTTCAACTCCGAGTAGTGGGTCGTCGCCACCACCAGACATTTGCGCTCCAGGAACGTCTCCAGGATGGAGCGCGCCAGCGCCGCCCCCTCGACCGGGTCCGTGCCCGCGCCCAACTCATCCAGCAGCACCAGCGACCGCGCGTCGGACTGGCGCAGGATCTCGATGATGTTGCTCATGTGGGATGAGAAGGTGGACAGGCTCTGCTCGATGCTCTGCTCGTCGCCGATATCGGCGTACACGCCGCTGAAGGGCGTCAGGCACGAGCCGTCGGCGGCCGGAATCTGCATACCCGCCTGCGCCATCAGCGACAGCAGGCCCACGGTCTTGAGGGCGACCGTCTTCCCGCCCGTGTTGGGGCCGGTGATGAGCAGGATACGGAAGTCCTCGCCGTCGTAGACGTCGATGGGCACGACCTTCTCGGGGTCCAGCAGCGGGTGGCGAGCGCGCAGATACTTGAGGCGCGGCCCATTGACCAGCGTATAGGGGTCCTCTGCCTCCGCCCCGTCGCCCTGCTTGCGGGCGGCCTTGCGGCGTTCCTCGAAGCTGCGTGTGCGTACCCGCATCAACTCGGGGGCCGTGGCGCGCAACGCGAAGGCGTAGCGGCCCTTCGCCAGCGCCAGGTCCAGGTCGGCCAGCGCGCCCACCGTCGCATGCAGGTCGTCGGCGTGGCCGGCGACCTGGCCCGACAACTCGCGCAGGATACGCTCGACCTCGCGCTGCTCCTCACTGATGAGTTGCCGTACCCGGTTACCCGCCTCGACCACCGCCAGCGGCTCGACGAAGATGGTTGCGCCCGACGCCGACACGTCGTGAACCAGGCCAGGGATGCGGCCCTTGAACTCGGCCTTGATGGGCACGACGAAACGCCCGTCGCGCTCGGTAATGATGGCGTCTTGCAGGTACTTGCGAGCATCGCCGGAGCCGAGCAGGCGATTCAGCCGCTCCATGACCTGCGAGCGCGCCACCGCCAACTCGCGGCGGATGCGCGCCAGATCGGAGCTTGCCGTATCGACCACCTCGGCGCTGTCGTTGATGGCCTCAGTAATGGCGCGCACCAGGTCGGGCAGCTCGCTCATGCGGCGGGTGACGCGGAACAGCAGCGGCATCCGCTCGCCGAGCCGCTCGATGTCCTTGCGCAGAAAACGGGCCGCGCGCAGTGTATCTGACACCTCCAGCAGGTCCGTCGGCGGCAGAACCGCGCCAATGGTCGCTAGCTTGATGTGGTTACGAATGTCGCGCGCGCCACCCAGCGAGACGTCGCCTTTGGCGGCGATCCAGCCTTTGGCCTCGGTCGTCTCCTGCTGCCGCCGCGCCACCTCGTCGAAGTCACCGGTCGGCGTCAACGCCAGCGCCAGCTCGCGCCCCGCGCTGAAGGAGGTGTACTGCGCCAGGTGGTCCAGCACTTTCGGGTATTCCAGAATGCGTAAAGATTTCGGGTTCATGAGCGACGGTAGTTCCAACTCGTTCCGATGGTGTAGCCCATGCAACGCGAAACGTGAAACATGATAACACTCGCGTGGTTCACGTTTCACGTTGCACGTAGCGTTCAACGACAATTCTAGGGTCAGCCCGAAGCTGTGTCAAAGGGCGTTTGGGCTATCTTCGCGCCTTGCCTATCGTCCAAACGGGGGACGCCACAAGCCTGGCGGCCAAACAAGTTGACGCAGGGCTATATTTCGCTCAACCTTCTGAAAAGCCTACTCGCCAGGGGATGGGGTTCGAGTGCCTACGCTCAATTGGACAGAGTATCTACGCGATCGAGCCGCACTGCGCGGCTTCGATCTAGCCCTGTTGGAGAACATAGTCCAGTATTCGACCGAGCGATACTTCGACACCGAAACCGGACGGCATGTTGTGGTCGTCCGCCATGACGACCAATTGATTCTGATCCCGTTTGAGCTTGAGGGCGATCAGATCACACCCGTCACCGTTCATGCCATCACGCGCCAGCAGATACGGTTCCGCCTTAGCACGGAGGGTCGTTAATGAATAAGACGAAAGTTCAGTACTTCGAGCAGGAGGATGTGTTGCATCTGGTCATCGCCGACGGGCCAGAAAGCCGCAGCCTGGAACTCAGCCCCAACATTACGATGGAGTTGAACGACAGGAATGAGTTGATTGGCGTAGAGATTCTCCATGCCAGCGCCTTCCTGCGTGACGCCGTTCTGGAATCGATTCAGGCCAGGACGCTCCAACTCATCGAGGCCGAGACCGGCTAACGCCTTGCAGTCGAACATCGCCGGCCGTCGAACTGGTGGCGTCGCCCCGCTGACGTCTGTCTGCTACCCTCTGGCTTCTGGCGACTGCCCTCTGACTACTGTCCCCTGGCTACTGTCCTTCCCCACCGCACAATGACCCCCCGCTCCTCGACCGGCGTCTGCGCCGCCGTCTCCAATATCATCAGTACCGCCGTGATACCGTCTTCGACCGGCCACGCTGCCAGCATCGCGTCGAGCGCGGCAGCGACGGGAGCCGCGCCGGTCCCGACCATCGGTAGCAGCCGACTGCTCTGGCGCACCTCACCGTTGAGCAACTCCCCCGTCAGCCGCACACGGCGCGGTCGCAATCCACGCTCCCCCAGCCGTACCCGCAGGTCGCGGGCCTGAAGGCCGACCAGGGAGCGCAGGCGGAAGCTCTCCCAAACAGGGTTAGGGAAAAGCTGGCGCGACCCTTCGCGCATCGTAGTGTGGCGGGGCGTGAGGGGACGGACGGCCTCGCCCAGAATCAACCGCTGGGCATGCCGCGCCGCCAGTCCGAAGCGCGCCGTGACGGTGGCCGATGGTAACGCAGCCAGATCGCCCAGGGTCGCCACCCCCCTGTCCCCAAGGGCCTGTCGCGTCTCACGGTCGAGGGGGATAACATCCAGCGACATGGCTGCCAGGCGTACCGCGACGGTCCCCGGCTCCCAGACTGTCTCCGTGCCTGGCGAGGTGTGCTGCGCGGCCAAGCGCGCGGCGAAGGGCGTGTCGGCAATGGCGACCGATGACCGCGCGTGAGCGACATTAGCCACAGCCTGCGCCAGCAGCCGCGCCAGCGCCTGCCCGTCGCCGTAGAGGGCCTCGAGCGCCGCGACATCCACCCAGGCCTGGCCGGGGCCAGGCGTCTCGACCGCCGGCGAGAAACCCTCCAGCGCATCGAGGCAGGCCGCCCATAGGCGCGGCCGCTGCTCGACGTCTGTCCCAGGCTCTAGCAGCACACACGCGACGCGCACCATGCCCCCTTCTCTGCCCCAATCCGGTAAATCTGCTTCCATTATACCCGAACGCATGTTCCGATGTCAATGGCCCGCGCCACGTGTCACAACGCGCGAACGGCCGGCGCGCGGAAGAAAATGAACACGGCGTACATCAGGCTCAGCAGCGCGCCCAGGATGATCGCGGGTGGCGCGCCGATGCGCTCCGCCAGCGATCCCATGAGTAAGCTACCGATGGGCATGAAACCGAAGAACACCAGCATATAGATGGACAGCACGCGCCCGCGCAGATGATCCGGGACGGTGGACTGGATGAGAGTATTGGTCAGCGCGCCCTGGCTGACCATCGACCAGCCGGCCACAACCAGCGCCGCCAGCGCGAGAGGCAGCCAGCGCGAGGCAGCCAGCGCTATCAGCGCGAGGGGAAAGATCACGTTACTCACCGTCAGCAGGATGCCCTTGGCCCGAAAGTTGCCCAGCGACGCCAGGATCAAGGCCGCAATGACGGCCCCGATACCGGTGGCGCTCATCAACACACCGTAGCCGGTTGCGCCCAGCCCCAGCACGTCGCCCGCGAAGACCGGCATCAGCGTGCCGTAGGGTAGGAC
>JAHCIE010000302.1 GCA_026129385.1 Anaerolineae bacterium | reverse complement strand
TTCTCGAAGTTGCCTTCGGCGCGCAGTGCGACCGCTGCATGCAACGCCCACTGCGGGTCGAACAAGGCCTGGCGGCCAACCGCGATCAGGTCGGCGTGCCCCTCGCGCAGCACGGCCTCCGCCTGAGGGCCGTCCAGGATCAGACCGACCGCCATCGTCGCGATTTCCGCCTCACGGCGCACCCTCGCCGCAAACGGCACCTGGAAACCCAGCGTGCGTTTAACGCGCGCGGCCGTGGCCGAGCCGGCGATGCCGCCCGAAGAGCAATCGATGACGTCGACGCCGATGCGCTTGAGCATGTGCGCCAATTGCACCGTGTCCTCCACCGCCCATCCGCCTTCGATGCCGTCGCTCGAGGAGAGGCGGAAGAACACCGGCCGATCGTCCGGCCATTCCGCACGCACGATTTCGGTGATTTCCCGCGCCAGGCGCGTGCGGCCCTCGAGATCGCCGCCATAGGCATCCGTGCGCTGATTGCTCAGGGGCGAGAGGAACTCGTGGATCAGGTAGCCGTGCGCACCGTGCACTTCCGCAACTTCGAAACCGGCGTCGCGTGCGCGCCGGGCGGCCGCGCGCCACTGGCGCTTGAGCTGCTCGATCTCGTCCAGGGTCAGCTCGTGCGGGATGAGCCAGCCTTCGCCGACCGGCACGGCGCTCGGTGCCACCACCTGCCAGGGCTGCTCGCCGCGGGCGCGATCGGAATCATCCATGGGGCCATTGCCGTGCCAGGGGCGTTGCATGCTCGCCTTGCGGCCGGCATGCGCGAGCTGTATTGCGGGCACGCTGCCCTGGGACTTGATGAACGCGGTGATGCGGGCAAGCGGTGCGACGTGCAGATCCGACCACACGCCGAGATCGCCATGGGTGATGCGTCCATCGCGATCGACTGCTGCCGCTTCCGTGAAGACCAGGCCGGCGCGCCCGATCGCAAACTGCGCCAGATGGGCGAAATGCCAGTCGTTGGCCATGCCCTCCTGCGCGGAGTACTGGCACATCGGCGAGATGACGACGCGGTTGGGCAGTGTCAGCCCCCGCAGTTTCATCGGGGAGAGCAACAGGGGAGAGGTCATGACGCTACGTGGGGGAGCTTGATCAGATCTTCGGGCTGCTGTGCAGGTGATGATGCGCGTGCTCGTGATGGCCCTTCTGCTCGTGATGATCGTGCAGATCCACCGGTACCAGATTGAGCCGGCCATGCCGCACCTGCGGCTCGGCCATGAGGATATTGGAAAACGCCGTCACTTCGCGCGTGGCCCCGCGCAGCATCAGCGTCTCCAGGCAGTCGTCGTGATCCAGATGAATGTGCATCGACGAGAGCACGAGATGATGGTGTTCGTGCTGCAGGCTGGTGAGGCGTTCCGCCAGATCGCGCGCGTGGTGGTTGTACACGTAGCTGAGCGCGGCGACGCAGTAGGGCGCTTCGTCGCGCTCCAGGCGTTCGCTGCTCAACAGGTCGCGCAGGATGTCGCGTACTGCCTCGGAACGGTTCTGATAGCCCTTCTTGCGAATGAGCGCGTCGAATTCATGAGCGAGAGCTTCGCTCAGGGAGATGGTGAAGCGTTCCATATCGAGGGTGGGCTCCTGGAAGCGGCGATGGTAGCGCAAATGCGCCACGGATGAATGCGCTGGAATCGGCTTCGTCGGCGCGCGGTGCACATATGGCCCATGCCGGGGCTTGCGTAAGATAAAAAGTAAAACTAGCATATTCATCGCCAGAGCCCGGAAGGGCGGCAAGAACGATAACGAGGAGGCGAGATGGGCGTAAAAGAAGCGGGATGGCTGGGTGGGATCGGGCTGAGCGCCCTGTTAAGCGTGCAGGCCGTGGCCGCCCAGGAAGTCGAGGCGCCGGAAGTGGAGGTCATCGGCCACTATCAGACCGGCATCGGCACCTCGGACGCAGCCAGTGAAGGCAGCGTGACCCACCGCCGTATCGAATCCCGCCCGTTGCTGCGGCCCGGTGAGGTGGTGGAACTGGTGCCGGGAATGATCGTCACCCAGCACAGCGGCGACGGCAAGGCCAATCAGTACTTCCTGCGCGGGTTCAATCTCGATCATGGTACGGATTTCGCGACCTTCGTGGACGGCGTTCCCATCAACCTGCCCACCCACGCCCACGGCCAGGGATATACCGACATCAACTTCCTCATCCCGGAACTGGTGGACCGCATCCATTTCCGCAAGGGCCCCTACTATGCCGATCTGGGCGACTTCAGCTCGGTCGGCGCCGTGAACCTTTCCTATGCGCGCTCGCTCCAGTACTCGCTGGCGGACGTGGAGGGCGGGATGTACGGCCATGCCCGCGGATTGTTCATTGCCTCGCCGAAAGTGGGGGAGGGGAATCTCCTGTACGCCGCCGAGTATCAGCACAACGACGGCCCCTGGGACCTGGACTCCAACTACAACAAGGGCAACGGCGTGATCCGCTACAGCCGGGAGCAGGGGGAGGTCGGATGGAGCGTCACGGCCATGGGATACTACGGACGCTGGAATTCCACCGACCAGATCCCGCGCCGCGCAGTGGCGGAGGACCTCATCGGCCGGTTCGGGAATCTGGACGACAGCGACGGCGGCGAATCCAGGCGCTTCAGCCTGTCGGCGGAATGGCATCGCAGCGGCGAAAGCGGCGACACCCAGATCCTCGTGTATGGCGTGTACTATGATCTCGACCTGTTCTCGAACTTCACCTACTTCCTCGACGATCCGGAACAGGGGGACCAGTTCGAGCAATTCGACCGGCGCGGCTACGGAGGGCTCATGGCCCACCATACCTTCAATCATGAGATCTTCGGACGCACCAGCGCCACCACCGTGGGATTGCAGGTCCGCGGGGATGCCATTGATGTGGAACTGAATCATACCCGCCGGCGCGAATATCTTGAGACCACCCGGGCGGACACCGTGGGCGAAGTGAGCGTCTCCCCCTATGTGCAGAACCAGACCCGATGGAGCGACACCTTCCGATCAGACGTGGGGGTACGCCTCAACCACTATCATTTTGGCGTGGAGTCGGACCTGCCCGACGAGAGCGGCCATGTGACGGATACCCTCGTCAGCCCCAAGGGCAGCCTGGTGTTCGGCCCCTGGGCGGACACCGAAGTCAATGTGAGCGCCGGCATGGGATTTCACAGCAACGATGCGCGCGGGGTGACCTCGTCGGTGGATCCCGCTGATCCTTTGGTGCGGACCTACGGCGCGGAAACCGGGGTGCGAACGCTCGCCCTCGATCATCTCCAGAGCACGCTGACCTTCTGGTGGCTGAAGAACGATTCCGAGCTGGTCTTTGTGGGCGATGCCGGCAGCACCGAAGCCACGCGGCCCAGCCAGCGCTATGGCGTGGAGTTCGCCAATTATTACACCCCAACCCCCTGGCTGACCTTCGACCTGGATTTCTCCTGGTCGCACGCGCGCTACTCCGACGACGCGCCGGAAGGCGACCACATTCCGGGCGCCATCGAGACGGTGATCAGCAGCGGGGTGGCGGTGCATGACATTCCCGGCATGAGAGGGCTTTTCTCCAGCCTCCGCCTGCGCTACTTCGGTCCGCGCCCGCTGGTGGAGAACAACGAGTTTCAGTCGAACGCCACCACGATCGTCAACCTGCAGGCGGGCTACCAGTTCAACGCCCGCTGGCGGCTCACGGTGGATGTCTTCAATCTCTTCAACGCTAGGAACGACGACATCACCTACTATTATGCCTCCCGCCTGCCCGGAGAGCCTTCCGGAGGAGTGGAGGATTACCACTTCCATCCCGTGGAACCCATCCAGGCCCGGGTGGCGCTTTCCGCCAAGTTCTGAAGCCTTGCCGCTTCTCGCGCGTTTTGTTCCGCAGAGCGTCGCCCCACCCAGTGGGGGCTTGCCGCTTTCCCTCTCGTTCGTCCACGGGCGAAGGCCGGAAATTGGCCACGCCTCGGCTGAGTTCCACTTGGGGCATCCGTCTCACGGCTGACGCAGTCGGTAAAAGCGCTGCTCGTCGTCCGTGGAAATGGCTACCGGATCGCCGGCACCTTCAACGACGGCTTCCCAAGTGATGGGAGGGATCAAGTGAGTGGTGGATTCCAACACCAACGGTCCCCACCGCGAGTCCCAGGAGAAGGCCAGGCCTTCCGGGCCATCCTGAGTTTGGATTGGTGGTAAGGGTGGCGGCTGCCCAGCGGGGATGGGTTCGTCGGGAACCGGGTGGTAGGCATAGCCACCGATCTCGAAAGCGGTGTGTTTGTCCACAACGGACCGGATGAGTCGGATCCAACCGTAGTGGGTGCCAGTGCTCACCACTAGCTTCAACCCCAACAGCAGATCGGATTCGGTCTCAAATCGCGGCGTGATCGTTATGTATTCCCATTCCTCCCGAAGGATGGCCCGATAGTCCAGCAGCACGAGATTGTAGAACTCGATTGGCGGCAGCGGGCCATTAGGTATGAGCGTCTTGCAAACAGGACGGGCAGCATTAATACTTTCCCCATGAGCGAAGGTGACCCGCCGATCATCGAACTTTAGAAAACGCGTCTGCCGATAGGGTTCCAGCACGTAAAATACACTCCAATCCTCCGTCAAGCCGCTTGATCGGCTAGCACCTACTAGATAATCTAAATCTTCAGACTCATCTCCATCGAAATCCCATCGCATGATTACGTCATTCGTCATAGCTGGCTGGGCCAGTCCAATAAAGTGCAAGCCTAGCGCAAGAATGG
>JAHCIE010000301.1 GCA_026129385.1 Anaerolineae bacterium | reverse complement strand
TGTTTGAAATACGTCAATCGGGAATTCGCCGTCCCACTGACCGTTGGCGACCTCGCGGGCCACGGTCTCGATCAACTCCGCCTTGTCTGGCGCGAGCAACTCCAGGTCTTCGTTCACCCTGGCGGCGCTGAGCTTGATGAGACCCAAGGCTCGCAGGAAAGACCGCTGGAGGCGCAAGCTACTCACTGGGAAATTCTCGACCGCACGCGCCGTCGATGCGCCGTAAAGCGCGTTAGCGGGGACGCGCATCTCGCCCATGCTGTCGCGCTCGACGCGGAATCCACCGTCATTGGGTATGCTCATGGCTCCACTCCTTTGCGAAAGGTCCGATTGCGGGTGAATTGTACATCTGGCAAGGGTGGCTGTCCAGACGCCATACTTCATCATGCCAAACCGGACAGAGCCAGTCTGGCCGCCATGCAGCGATATTTGACGAATCCGGCGCTGGCGGGCAAAATCCGCCAGTCCCTACCGCTTGGTCAACTGGTGGCAGCGCAACGACGAGGGGTTGCGTCGCGTCGTTGCAGGCTGGACCACCGGTGAAGGAGACTGGGTATGACCCTGCATCCTGACGCACGCGCCTTCCTTGACGAACGCGAGGCGGCCGGCTCTCGCCCCGTGACGGAGTTGACCGTCGAGGAGGCCCGCGCGCAATCCATCCGCCTGGCAGCCCTACTGGGGCAGGTGCCCGATGTGGCGAGCGTCGCCGACTACGACATCCCCGGCCCGCGCGGCCCCATTCCCCTGCGCGCCTACCGCCCTGCCGATGCCATCGCTCTGGGCGACCCCCCGCCGGCTTTGGTATGGTTCCACGGCGGCGGCTGGGTGCTAGGCAACCTGGAGACGACGGACGCCGTGTGCCGGACGCTGGCAAGCAACGTGCCCTGCGTCGTGGTGTCGGTCAATTATCGCCACGCTCCGGAACACAGGTGGCCCGCCGCGGCCGACGACTGCTACGCGGCGACGGCCTGGGTCGCCGCGAACGCCGAGGCGCTGGCTGTGGACCCGGCGCGCATCGCCGTCGGCGGCCAGAGCGCGGGCGGCAACCTGGCGGCGGTGGTGGCGCTCATGGCGCGCGACCGGGGTGGGCCGGCGCTGGTGTTCCAGTCGCTGAGCGTGCCGGTGATCGACTACAACTTCGACACGGCCTCCTACGAAGAGAAGGCGGAGGGCTACGGGCTGACGCGGGCGGCGATGCAATACTACTGGGACCAGTATCTGGCGCAGGCCGGCGATGGCGCGCATCCCTACGCCTCGCCGCTACGGGCCGACGACCTCGCCGGTTTGCCGTCGGCCCACGTGCTAACTGCCGAGCACGATCCGCTGCGCGACGAGGGCGATGCCTACGCCGATCGGCTGCGGCAGGCGGGTGTGCCAGTCACCCACTGCCGCTACGAGGGGATGATTCACGGCTTCCTCGGTGCGCAGGCGGTGGACGACATGGCGGCGGAGTTGCGTCGGGCCTTTGCGGCCGAGTGAGACCTGGCGGGTTTTCGGAACCCCGCCAGGCCTGCCCATCGTGGAACGGTGTCCCCACGTTCGACCTCAGCGCAGGCTGCGAACGGGATAGGGCGGAGGTGCGAATGTATACGGTCGTGCGCGAGATTGAGCGGCCGCCGCGCGAGGCGGTCGAGGCGCTGAGTAGTATCGCTACGGCGGTTCTGAGTGACACGCTGGGGCGGTTCGCGACGATGGACGCGGGCATCAAGCCGCTGGCGGAGGGGATGCACGTGGTCGGGCCGGCCGTGACCGTCAAGACCTACCCGGCCGATAACTTGATGATTCACCTGGCGCTGAAGGTGGCGCGGCGCGGCGATGTGCTGGTGGTAGACGCCGATAGCGTGACGGACACGGCGGTCATCGGTGAACTGGTTGCGCTGTGCGCCAAGACCCAGGGTATCGGCGGGCTAGTGGTGGATGGCTCGGTACGCGACAAGATGGGCATCCGCGCCCTGGCCTGGCCGGTGTTTGTGCGGGGCGTCGTGCCCAACGGCCCCCTCAAAAATGGCCCCGGCTCCATCAACGTGCCGATCTCGTGTGGTGGACTGGTCGTCAATCCGGGCGACATCGTGGTAGCCGACGACGATGGGGTGGTCGTTGTGCCCCGCGAGCGCTGGCAGGAGGTCGCGCAAGCCGCTCAGGCTATCGAGGCCCGCGAGCAGGCCAGCCGCGTCCGGATCGAGGCGGGCGAGGTGATGTGGGACATGCAGGGATTGGAGAAGAATCTGGCAGCGTACAAGGTCGAGTGGCGCTAGAGGGGGAGATCACCATGGGCGAGACCCGCACGCCCGTTGTACCCGAGGACATCTACCGTCTGGACTGGCTGGAAGACCCGAAACTCAGCCCGGATGGCCGTTGGGTGGCCTACGTGCATGTGGCGGTCGATAAGGCCAGAAATCGCTATCGACGCGCCGTGTGGCTGGCGGCGGCCGACGGCTCGTCCCCGCCGCGCCCCTTCACCAGCGGCCAGGGTAATGACCACTCGCCGCGCTGGAGTCCCGACGGAACCCGGCTGGCCTTCGTCAGTGACCGCGATGGTGACAGGGATCAGCTATACGTGCTGCGTGTCGACGGCGGCGAGGGGCGGCCCGTGACGGCCATGCCCAACGGCGTGCGCTTTCCCGCCTGGAGTCCAGATGGGACGCACCTGGCCTTCGTGGCCCGCATCAGCCCTGACGAGCGTGAGCGCGAGGCGCGGGGCGAGGCGTTGCGGCCGCCCACCGACAAGTGGGCGGCCGAGCATGAGCGCGTCGAGGACAAGCGCCGCCGTGACGAGGCCGACGACCCGCGGGTGACGACCCGCCTGCCGTACCGCACGGGCACGACATTCATTGAGGACAAGCGCGGTCACCTGTATCTGGTCGCTGCCGACTCTGATCCGGGTGCGGCCGCGTCGCGCCGCCTGACGGACGACGACGGTAGTTGGGGCGCGCCGAGCTGGTCACCCGACGGCGAGTCCCTCTTAGCGACGCGGGAGCGCGACCCAGGCGCGGAGTCGCTGTTCATGGGGCGAGCCATCTTTCGCGTGCCCCTGGACGGCGGCAAGCCGCGCCAACTCGTCGATGCCCCCTTCTCCTACGTCGCCAATGGGCCGGCGGGCGCGGCCAACGCGCCGGAAACTTCGCCCGATGGCCGCTGGATTGCGACGCTGCGCTTCCCGGAGGATCGCGCCACCAGCCGCAACACGCGCCTGGCCGTCTTCCCGGCCGAGGGCGGCGAAGTGCGCGATCTGACCCTGGCCGTGGACCGCTCGGCGATGACTCTTCATTGGGCGCACGACGGCACGCTGTGGTGTGGACTGGAGGACCACGGCGACCTGGGTCTGTACACGGTTTCGCTGGACGGCGAGGCGACGCTCATCGTCGGCGGGACACGCATTATCGATCAGTTCGACGCGGGTGTGGGCGGGCGGTTGGCCTTTGTCGCCGCGACGCCGGAGCGACCCGGCGAGCTCTGGGTGCGCGATGGCGACGGCACGCAGCGGCGGCTGACGGATCTCCACGGCGCGCTGCTGGCCGAGCGCGCGGTCATCACGCCAGAGGCCATCGAGTACGTTGCCCCGGACGGCTTGCCCGTTCAGGGATGGGTGCTATACCCCAGGGACTTCGACCCGCAGGGCCGCGCGCCGCTGGCAGTGTTTATCCACGGCGGGCCGCACACCATGTGGGGGCCGTCGTTCCGCAGCCTGTGGCCGGATTGGCAGGCGGCGGTCGGGCAGGGCTATGTCGTCTTCTTCTGCAACCCGCGCGGCTCCGAGGGCTACGGGCAGGCGTTCCAGGAGGCGTTGCACGACGGCTGGGGCGAGGCCGACTATCAGGACATCCTGGCGGGCATCGATGCTGTCGTGGCGCGGGGCGGCATCGATATCGAGCGCATCTGTGTGACGGGCGGCTCCTACGGCGGCTTCATGACCGCGTGGTTGCTGGGGCACGACACGCGCTTCCGCGCGGCGGCGGCGCAGCGCGGTGTGTACCACCTCATGTCCTTCTACGGGACGAGCGATGCCTACGAACTCATCGAGAACGAGTTCGACGGCATCCCGTGGCAGGAGGTGGACAAGCTGTGGCGGCACTCGCCGCTGGCCTATGCCGACCGCATCGAGACGCCACTGCTGATTTTGCACGCCGACCTGGATTATCGCGTGCCCATCAGCGACGCCGAGCAGCTATTCGCGATACTGCGGCGGCGCGGCAAGACGGTCGAGTTGGTGCGATACCCCCGCGAGGGCCACGAAATGACCCGTAGCGGCGAGCCACGTCACCGTGTGGACCACCTGACACGTATCCTGGGCTGGTTTGCTCGCTACGCGCCCCCAGAGCCGTAGGCGGCTACCTTGGCCCGGCCTACGAACGTAAGAAGTAGCAGCGAGGATTTCTCTAATGAGTGGCGTCCGCTTCGCGCCGACCCGACTGGGCGGCGACCGGCGGCTCGCCGCTTGCATGGCTCATCCGCATAGACTTCGCGCCTGCGGTATCGCTTGGATCCAGCCTGGACCGAGACGGCAGACCGTGGGTGAGGCGTGGCGCGTCCCGTTGACGCGGCCGGCCCACCTTGCCTGCCCCTCGCGCCACCGAGGGGTTTTATGTTGCGGATTCGAGGTCTCAGCCATACCTATCACCTACCCAACGGCACGGCCGTCGACGCCCTGCGGGGCGTTGACCTGACCATCGCCGACGGCGAGCGTATCGCCCTGGTGGGGGCCAA
>JAHCIE010000300.1 GCA_026129385.1 Anaerolineae bacterium | reverse complement strand
GTCCCGTCCCTGGGCGTTGCTATTGCCCCTCGAACACTGTAGAATTGTGAGCGGAAACCCAAAGGAGGGTTCCGCGAGGCGAAGCGCGCCGTGTCCCGCGTGGCGCGTGAGCGTCTTGCCCACGCCCGTGATCAGGAGGACACGATGCCTACCCCCTATCGCCGGGCGCTCGTCGTCGGCCTTCTCACCCTGCTCCTTGCTCTACTGGGTGCGACCGCCGTGAGCGCCGACCCCCCCGACCCTAAGCAGCCGTTGCCCCCTATCCCCAATGCCCCCCTGGCCCCGCCGACGACGGGGAGAATCAGCGGACCCAATGGCGTCCTGGACTACACCGATTTGACCGCCCGCGAAGATGCGTGGGTGGCGTCTGGCCCCGCCTATGCCAACCAGAATCGAGGTGGCGATCAGGTGCTGTACGTCGGCTGGGACGGTCGCTCCGACGCTCAGGCCGAGCGGACGCTTCTATATTGGAAAGGCGACGTGCCGGATGGCGCGATTGTCGACGCTTCCTTTATGAAGTTGAACCTGTACGCTACCCAGGGCGGCGGCTCGATGAATGTTGTCGTGCGTCGTATTACGGGGTCGTGGAACGAGTATTCTGTTACCTGGAACACGATGCCTGCCTATGACAATGGGCGGGATTGGGGGAGCACGTTTGTCGGGACAACCACCGGTTCTTACCAGTGGGACTTGACGGATCTCACCCGCCGCTGGGCCAATGGCGACTTCGACAATCAAGGCGTCATCCTCATCGGCGACGAGACGGTGCGCCCGGGGGTGGCTTTTGATCGCGCCTTCTGGTCGCGCGAAGCGCCCGACGGCGGCCAGCGTCCCAAGCTCCAGATTAATTATGGCATCGCCCGCGTCCTGGATCTGCCCGCCAATTCGGGCACGGCTTTCACTGTAGCGTGGGACTCGGGTGGCGCGGTCAGTGTTCGCCGGTGGGATGTGGATTACCGGCGGCGCACCTTCAGCGGCAGCTTCGGCGACTGGACCCGTTGGCTGAGCGACTATAGCAGCACGTCGGCAACCTTCAACGCGGAGCAGGGCTATATCTATCAGTTCCGCGTGCGTCCTATCTACCCAGACGGGGTCAAGGCGACGTGGAGTCTGCCCGGCAACGAAACTGCCATCGATACGACGCCGCCGACCATCCAGTGGACGCCGCCACTGCCGACCTTCTCGCAGCCGTCCTTCACGGTGGCCTGGCTCGGCTCCGATAGCGGCTCAGGCATCCAGAACTACGACTTCGAGGCCTACGACAACGGCAACCCGGTGACTTATTTCACCACGACGGCGACGAGTCAGAACTTCACTGGCGGCATCGACGGGCACACGTATACCTTCCGGGTGCGCGCGCGCGACAACGCTGGCAATGTGAGCGACTGGATCAGCACCCAGACGGTGGTTCAGACCACACCGCCCACCGTGACCATCAACCCGCTGCCCGCCATCTCGCCGCCGACCTTCACCGTGTCGTGGTCCGGCGTCGACACCATCAGCGGCATCAAGGGCTATCAGTTGGAGATTTACCAGGATGGTGTGGGCCAGGGTGCGGTGGCAACCCCCAACACCAGCTATACGCTGACCAACGGCCAAACTGGCAGCACGTATAGCTTCCGCGTACGCGCCCAGAACAACGCGGGCATCGTGTCCGACTGGTCGCCCTTCGTCCAGACGTTGGTGGACGGCACGCCACCCGTGCCCACGCTGAGCGTCGCGGCGCGCTACCAGGTCAGCACCAATATTGTGGTCACCTGGTCGGCGACCGACAGCGTCAGTGGTGTCGCCAGCTACGACGTTCAGGCCAGCATCAACAGCGGCGGCTGGACGGACTGGCTCAACGCGGTGACCTTCACCAGCGGCACGTACTTTGGCGCGACGGGCAACACCTACGCCTTCCGCGTCCGCGCCCGCGACGGCGCTGGGAACGTGAGCGATTGGGTCACCGGCCAGAATAACCAGACGACCATCGCCGTCGTCGAGACGAGCGGTCGAGTGCTGGGCAACCTCGGCCTGCCGATCGCGGGCGCAACGGTCGCCGGCACGCCGGGTGCGCTAAACAACAATACCCGCACCAGCGGCTTTGGCAACTACGCGCTGTATTGGAACTCCGTCGTGGCGCGCACCATCAACGCCTCGCATCCCAGCTACCTGCCCTTCGCGGCGGTCAGCGTGCCAGCGGCGTCCGGGGTGCAGCCCAACATCGACATCTATTTGCGGCCGCAGAACGACACCGTCGCCAACGGTAACTTCCAGTCTGGTCTCACCGGCTGGACCACCAGCGGCGCCGTGACGCTGGGCACAGGGCACTCCGGTCTCCAGAGCGCGGCGCTAGGCGCGGGCGGTAGCATCACTCAGCGGGTCAGCGTGCCCGCCAGCCCGACCCCCAGCGTGGTGTCCTTCCTGTACACTGTCAGTGGCGCGACGACTGGCTCGATGCAGGTGACCTTCGGCAACTGGTCCAACGGCCAGGGGGCCGTCGTCAACACGGTTCCGCTATCGGGTGCGCCCGGCTGGCGGCACGCCTACTTCCAACTGGGGTCGCAGTATGCGGGCGCTCAGTTTGACCTGACCTTCAGCCTGAGCGCGAGCGCCACCGGGACCACCGTCGGCGTGGACGAGATCAGCCTGGGCGCGGCCCAGACGGTGCTGTACTACCAGTTCATGCCGCTCATTGCCAAGAATGGGCAGTTGGGTGCGGCAATCACGTCCAAGCGTGACGACATTGAGGTCGTCCTGATGCCTGCCGAGACCCCGGCTGACCAGCGGCCGGCGGGGAACAGCGACCCGGCCATCGACCTGAGGCAACCGTCTAGCACGGCGACACCGTAGTCGGCCGAGATGCGCAGGCGGGGGTTGCGGATCAGCCGCAACCCCCGCCTGTCTGTGGGGTGGCCCCTCAAACGGTCGGTTCCAGGAACTCGGTGCGGTTGCCGAAGGGGTCGCGGGCGTAGAAGCGGCGGTAGCCGGGCAGGAGGGCGTCGTCCTCGGTGGCAATGCCGGCCGCCTCCAATCGAGCGCGGAGCGCGTCCAGCCCCTCGACCAGCAGCGCAATGTGCCGCCGCGCCGCCGCGTTGTCCTGGCCGTCCTGGATGCCGATGTGAAGCTGGCGATTCCCCACGCTGAACCACACGCCCCCGCGACCCTTGAGCGTCGCGGGTTTCTCGATCTCCGTCAGGCCTAGCCATTCGCCATAGAAGCGCCGGGCCTCGTCCTCGCCCCCTGTGGGCGCGGTGATCAGAACGTGGTCAAGCTGGACGACGCGGGGTGACATGGGGGACAATGGCTCGGCATCTCGGTCAGACATGTCTGCATCCTCGTGAATGAAGATACGGGTCGCTGCGCCGAAGGGTACGACGTGATCGGCGGCGGCGATGCGAATGGTGACTGCGCCGCTGTCGGCGTCCACGGCGCGCACGTCGAGCTGGACCTGGGGATAGAGGCCGATGGCGGCCAGGGCGCGCAGCAGGGCCGCGTCTTCGTCGATGACTTCGGCAACGACGCCCACGTCGCCGACGCCCATGTCGGACAGGCGGCGGCTGGCGACGGCGGCAATCGCGCCCTCCTTGCTGGGGATGGGCGCGCCGTGGGGATCGGTGCGCGGATAGCCCAGGGCGGCGGCCATGCGGTCGGCAACCATCGGGCTGACGGCGTGCTCCAGGCGATGCGCCTCCGCGTGAACGGCGTCCCACGGCAGTCCCAGCGACTCGGCCAGGTACAGCTCGATGAGACGATGATGGCGAATGACTTCGAGAGCGATGCGCTCGCCGGCCGGCGTAAGGTCCACGCCCTGGTAGGGCTTGTGCTCGATGAGGCGCATCTCGGCGAGCTTCTTGACCATGCCTGTGACGGAGGCCGGCGCAACGCCCAGGCGGTCAGCGATGCCGGTCGTGGTAGCCCTGTGCGTCTCCCGCATAAGCTCGTAGATGACCTTGAGGTAGTCCTCAACAGCCGGGGTGTGCATGACCTCTCCCATGGATTAGGCGAGCCTAAACAGGGCTATTATAGGCCGACATGCCCGAAGGGTCAAGACGCAGGGCGTGGCGGGGGTCGCGTCGGTCTTTGACGCGCCTGGGGCCGGGTGCTAGAATCGGTGATACTCACTGGTCCAGGAGGGCGCGTGTTGGAATTAGAATCGCTGCGGCCTGACGTCTCAGCCTGGCTGTCCAGGCCCCATGGCCTGCTCATCGGCGGTGAATCCGTGCCTGCTGCCAGCGGCAAAACCTTCGCTACCTTCGACCCCGCCACGGGTGAGGTTCTGGCGCTCGCGCCAGAGGGGGACGCCGAGGATATCGACCGCGCCGTGCGGGCCGCCCGCGCCGCCTTCGACGATGGCAGCCCGTGGCGCGCCATGACCCCGGCGCAGCGCGCCCGCCTGTTGTGGAAGCTGGCGGACCTCCTCGACGCGCATCGCGAGGAACTGGCGCAGCTGGAAGTGCTGGACAATGGCCGCTCGCTGCGCGTGGCGCGCGCCGACGTACCCTTCAGCATCGAATTCTTCCGCTACTACGCCGGCTGGCCCACCAAGCTGCACGGGGATACGCTGCCGGTGTCCATCCCCCATCGCCTGGCCTATACCTTGCTGGAGCCGGTTGGCGTGGTCGGGCAGATCATCCCGTGGAATCTGCCGTTCATGATGGCGGTGTGGAAGCTGGCCCCCGCGCTGGCGGCCGGCTGCACCGTCGTCCTCAAGCCGGCCGAACAAACACCCTTGTCG
>JAHCIE010000030.1 GCA_026129385.1 Anaerolineae bacterium | reverse complement strand
GGGCTTCTCGCCGGGGGACGCCGTCGGCGGCGCGGCGGGCGACTCACTCGGTGGCGCGGCGGGTGGCGGGGTAGCGGCGGCCGATGGCTCCTGGCCGGGGCGCGGACGGCGCGGCTTCTCGCCGGGGGTCACATCGGGGGCGGGGGCGGGCGCAGGCGCAGCGGGTGGCGGGGCGATGGGCGCGGGCACGGGCGCGACGGGCGCGGATGCGGCGTGGCCGCCAGCCGGGGCTAGCGCCGTGCGCCAGCGTTCCTCGCCGAAGAAAGTCAGGCCCACCTGGCGCAGCGCGTAGAAGGCCGTCATGAACGCCGTCACAAGCCCGATGAAGTACAGGACGACGTACCAGCCACCCCGATAGAACGTACCCGCCAGAATCTCGTCCTTGGACCAGAAGCCTGACAGGGGGAAGATGCCGGCCAGGGCGGCCGCACCGATGATGAAGGTGATGGCCGTGACGCGGATGTACTTATAGAGGCCACCCATCTTCCGCATGTCCTGCTCGTTCCCGATGGCGTGCATCACGGAACCAGCGCCAAGGAACAGCAGGGCCTTGAAGAAGGCGTGGGTAAAGAGATGAAAGACACCGGCCGTGTATGCGCCTGCGCCCACCGCCAACACCATGAAGCCCAACTGGCTGACGGTCGAGTAAGCCAGCACGCGCTTGATGTCCACCTGGGTCAGGGCGATGAAGGCGGCCATGATGGCCGTCAGCGCGCCGATGGTGGCGACAATGAGCTGGGTCGTAGGAGCCAGGTCGTACAGCACGTTGGAGCGGGCGATCATGTAGACGCCCGCCGTGACCATGGTGGCGGCATGAATGAGGGCCGAGACGGGCGTGGGACCAGCCATGGCGTCCGGGAGCCAGACGTAGAGGGGAATCTGCGCCGACTTGCCGACCGCGCCGATGAACAACAGCAGCGTCAGGACGGTCACGACCACGCCACCCTCGGCCAGCAGGCTCGGCGCGCGGGCGAAGACGTCCACGTAGCCAAGGCTGCCAAAGACGGCAAAGATGAGCATGATACCGAGGGCGAAGCCAAAGTCACCGATACGGTTGACAACGAAGGCCTTGCGACCAGCGCTGGCGTTGGCAGTCTGGCTGAACCAGAAGCCGATGAGCAGGTACGAGCACGCGCCCACCAACTCCCAACCCATGTACAGCAGCAGGAAGTTGCCGCCCAGGACCAGCACAAGCATCGAGAAGACAAACAGGTTGAGGTAGGCGAAGTAGCGCGCGTAGCCCCGGTCGTCGGCCATGTAGCCGGCGGAATAGACGTGGATGAGGAAGCCGATGCCGGTGACGATGAGGATCATCAGCGCCGACAGGGGATCGAGGTAGAATTCGACCGGGACGTGGAAGCCGCCCGCGTCGACCCACTGCCACAGCGACACCACCACGTGCCGCTCCTCCGGGGGCAGCGCGTTGAGTTGCACCGCCGCCACGATGGACAACAGGAACGACAGGCCGACGACGCCCCAGCCGATGACGGCGACGCCCCGGCGGCCGATGCGATACCCCAACAGGCCGTTGACGGTGAGGCCAAGCAGCGGCAGCAAGATGATGAGGGGGACGAGCAAATTGAACATGGGCCTAACCCTTGAGGGTGCTGATGTCGTCGACGTCGGTGGTTTGACGGCTACGGAACAGGGCCATGACCAGCGCCAGACCGATCGCCACTTCGGAGGCCGCCACTGTCATGACGAAGAAGACGAAGACCTGGCCGTCCACCACGTTCTGATAGCGGGCGAAGGCGACGAACAGCAGGTTGGCCGCGTTGAGCATCAACTCAATGGACATGAAGACGATGATGATGTTGCGGCGAAGGAGGACGCCGACGACCCCCATGCTAAACAACAGGGCGCTCAGGATAGCGTAGTATTGAACCGGGACAGGCATGAGCGGCTCCGTGAAACAGGAATCTGATGTGCGGCGGCTGAGCCAGCCTCTATAACAGGCGGCGCTTTGCCAGCACGACTGCGCCAATCATAGCGATGAGCAGCAGGACCGACGCGGCCTCAAAGGGCAGCAAATACTCGGTATATAACTGCGCGCCGACGAGCTGCACGTTTTGGCGGCCGATGAACTCTTCGGTCAGCTGACTCTGGCCCGCGTAGGGAGCCGCCGAAACCAGGGTGATGAGCAGGATACCGGCCAGCAGCAGCCCCAGGACCGCAGCGTACAGACGTTGCCCGCCAAGCTGCTCGTCGAAGGTGAGTTGCTGCTCGCCGATGAGCATGACGATAAACAGGAACAGCACCATGATCGCCCCCGCGTACACCGCCACCTGGACGACGGCGACAAAGGGCGCGTTGAGGGTGATATACATGACGGCGATGACAGCGAAGTTCGCCACCATCATCAAGACGCCGTGCACGAGGTTGCGAGCCGTAACCATTAGCGCGGCGGTAATGAGCGCCAGCACAGCCAGGATACCAAAGAGTAAGACAGACATGTCGCGCTCCTGAAGAGCAGAGTTACATTACAGGGACAGCTTCTTGCGACGCTCCGCCTCGATCTTGCCAGGCGCCATGTCGATGCCCGTACGGGGTTCGCTGGTGAGTGTGCCGGGGATGATGGAGGTGTTGTACTCTCCCTCCGGCGTCTGCTGCGGCGTGCCCGGTGTCTGCGGCGGCGAGGGAACCAGCAGGTTCTCCTTGGTGTAGATCATGGCGTCGCGGGTAAAGGCCGAGATATCGAAGACCGGCCCCAGCACGATGGCATTCGTCGGGCAGGCCTCTTCGCAGTAGCCGCAGAAGATGCAGCGAATCATGTTGATTTCGTAGACGGCGGCATAGCGCTCGCCGGGTGAGTAGCGTTCCTCGTCGGTGTTTTCGCCGGCGATGACGAGGATAGCGTCAGCGGGGCAGGCAGCGGCGCACAGGGAACAGCCAATGCAGCGCTCCAGGCCGTTGTCGTAGCGGCGCAACTCGTGACGCCCACGGAAGCGCGGCGACACGGGCCGCCGCTCCTCGGGGTACTGGACGGTCACGTTGGGCTTGAACGCCGTCCGCAACGTTACCCCCAACCCCTTTACAAACTCAATGACTGCCAGCATAGTGGTGACCTCGTGCTCTGCATCGATGGGCGCTTCAACCGTGTTGGCCGAAGCCGCAACTGCGGGAACGCCTAGCTGGCCTGACGCGCGGCGCGGCGGCGCATCGACGCCGACGACCAGCTGCGATAGAACAGCAAGGCAGCAATGATCAGGATGACGGACCCCACGGCAACGACGAACCAGGTATTCGCGCCCGGAGTGGGCCGGAGCGCCATGGCGATGGCAGTCACGACCACGTTAGCGATGGCGAGGGGCAGCATGGTCCTCCAGCCAAAGTTCATCAGTTGATCATAGCGCAGGCGCGGCAGGGTAGCCCGCAACCAGATGAAGACCAGGATGAACGCCAGCACCTTGAGGAAGAACCAGATGGGGCCTGTCCACTCGGGAATGAAGCCGAACGGTGGCCGCCAGCCGCCGAGGAACATCGTTACGGCGATAGCGCTGACGTTGATCATGTTGATATACTCAGCCATGAAGAACAGAGCGAACTTCATGCCGCTGTACTCGGTGTGATAGCCGGCCGTCAACTCCTGCTCGGCTTCGGGCAGGTCGAAGGGCGCGCGGTTGACTTCGGCAATGGCGGCGATGACGTACAGCAGGAAGCCCAGGGGCTGGAGGAAGACCAGCCAATTCCAGAAGTCGTACGCCTGAGCATTCACAATCTGGTTCAGGCTGAGGGTGCCAGTCAGCATCACCGACCCCATCAGGGCCAGGCCCAGCACCAACTCATAGGAGATCAGCTGCGCCGACGAACGCAAGCCGCCCAGCAGGGCGTACTTGTTGTTGGACGCCCAGCCGCCAAGAACGATGCCATAGATGCCCAGCGACGACACGGCCAGCACGTACATGAGGCCGACGTTGATGTCGGCCAATTGCAGTGTAACCTCACGGCCAAAGACGATGATGCTTGGCCCGATGGGAATCACGGCAAACACCAGCAAGGCGACGATCATCGACACGACTGGCGCGGCGACGAAAATCACCTTGTCGGCCATGGCGGGTATCAGCTCTTCCTTGAAGATGAGCTTAATTCCGTCGGCCAGGGGCAACAGCAGGCCAAAAGGCCCGGCGCGGTTGGGGCCGATGCGGTACTGCATCTTGGACACCACCTTGCGCTCCAGCCACGTCTGGTAGGCAAAGCCGGTCAGCAACAGAACCAGGATGATGATTGCCTTGATGATCCACTCGGCCAGTAGGTCCCACCTCATACGTGTCTCCGATTGCGCAACACCTGGCGTGATGCGTGAAACGTGCTACGTGAACTATGCCCAACGTTCTCGCGATTCATGCGTCACGGTTCACGCTAGTCTCCCACCACCATCTCGCGGGCAGGCGCGATGGTTGCGGCGGCCGGGCGGCACGCCGAGTCGAGCACTACGCCGCGCAGCGGGGCGCCCATCCTGTCGGCAATGAGCAGCACGCCTTCCGGTGCGGCATCGCTGACGTGGACGTCGACCTCAGCCGAGCCGTGCTCCGTCGTCACCGTCACCAACTCGTTGTCACCCACGCCTAGTCCAGCGGCGTCATTGGGGTTCATCACGACGTAGGGGCCAGGCAACCGACGCCGCAGGAGGTCGGCCTTACTAATGAGCGTCCCCTGGTCGAATAAGCGCCGGACCGGGACAAGCAGCAGCTCACCGGACCCCACGGCCGGCATGTCCGTATCACCGGCGATCCACTCCCACTGCGACAACCCGCCCACCTCGGCAGCAACGGGCCACTGGTCATCCTCGGCCGCCGAGAACTTGAAGGCGGTTCCCTCCCCCACCACACCCTCGAAGGGCAGGCGGCCGCGCTGGCTGACGATGGCGGGAATCGTTGCTCGCATCCCAGCGTAGTGGGGCTGCGTGACTGCTATCTCAGCCATGATCTGGTCCACCGAGACATACGTCCAATCGCGGGTGGCCGACGGCCGAAGGTGAGCGGTCTCGGCCACGTCCTCGTGGGCACGCAGCCGCTGCGCCAGTTCGGACAGGATTTCCCAGTCGGGGCGGGCCTGCCCGAGGCGACGGATGGCCGGGCTGAAGTACTGGATGCGTCGGTCGGTGGAGGTGAAGGTTCCATCGCGCTCGGCCCAGCTGGTAGCGGGTAGCACCACGTCGGCCAGCTCGGCCGTCGGCGTCATGAACAATTCCTGGACAACCATGAAGTCCAGCCCCTGGATGGCATAGCGAGCGCCAGGGTCATCGCCCACCGGGTCGGTGGCCATGACGATCATGGCCCGCAGCGTGCCCGGCGTCAGCATATGGGCAGCGGCCAGCCCAGCGGCGTTCGACAGGGCGACGCCCCAGGTGTCGCCCAGAGTCGCGCCATCGTCCAGATCGCGGTAGCCCGGCAGGCGATCGGGCCGTACGCCCATATCCTGCGCACCCTGGGCGTTGTTGTGGCGATACAGGGGAACCAGCCCGTTATCAGGGCGGCCTACGTGGTTGGTGGCTAGCAGCAGATTGGCGAGGGCCTGCGCGCCCGCGGCGTTTAAGTCCGAGCCAAAGCAGATCACCGCGTCACTGGCCTGGGCGAGGGCCTGGGCAGCGGCACGCAAGGCGTCGGTGGCGACGCCGGTCAACGTCGCAGCACGCGCGGTGGAGTAGCCATTGGACGCGCGCTTCAGGTCGCGCAGGGCATCTTTGTCCACCACCAGGTCTACGCCTTCCTCGACCAGCTCCCATAGGGCTGCCAGCAAGCCCAGGGCGAGATGGTCAGCCATCCCGTAGCGATAGCGCAGGCTCTGGCGGGTATAGCGGTCGAGCTTGGTCGGGCGCGGGTTGGCGACCATGAGGGACACGCCGCGCCGGTCGGCGGCCTGCTTGATGCGCAGCCAGGTGACGGGCTGCTGCTCGTCGGGGTCGCCGCCAATCACCAGAATGGCGCTGCCCTTGCCCATGGACTGCAAGTTACTGCCGCTGCCCACACCCACCTGGGCCACCAGGTCGGCGACGTTGGCCGGGAACTCGGCCCGAGTCGCATGATCGACGTTGTTAGTTCGCACCACGCCGCGTAGCAGCTTCTGGAACAGGTACAGGTCTTCGTTGGCAACACGGTCGCCCGCCAGGCCGCCGATAGAGTCGGGGCCGTGAGTCGATTTCACCGTATTCAGCCGCTCGGCTGCGTAGGCCAGGGCCTCTTCCCAGGTGGCAGGCTGCAACTGGCCGCTGCGCCGCACCAGCGGCTGTGTCAGACGGTCGGGCGCATTGGCGTACTTGTGGCCGAAGCGCCCCTTGTCGCACAACCAGATCTCATTGACACTCTCGTTCTCGCGGGGCATGACGCGCTTGATGTCGTCGTAACGCACCGCGAGGGTGGTGTTGCAGCCGACCGAGCATAGGGTACAGATGCTGGCCGTGTTGTCCAGTTCCCAGGGGCGGCCCTTGAAGCGGAAGTCACGACTGGTCAGCGCGCCAACGGGGCAAATGTCGGTGGTGTTGCCCGACCACTTGGAGTCGAAGGGCGGGTCGGACATGCTCACGATTTCCATCGCCCGACCGCGATGCTTAAACTCGAGCACGTGGTCGTCGGCGATTTCGTCCTGGAAGCGGATACAGCGAGCGCACTGGATGCAGCGCTCGCGGTCGAGCATAATCAGGTCGCCCAGGGGCACCGCCTTCGCCAGGTGGAACTTGGAGCCGAGGGGCATGCGTGACACACCGGGGCCGTAGGCAATGGTAAGTTCCTGCAAGGGGCACTCGCCGCCCTTGTCGCAGATCGGACAGTCGAGGGGATGACTGGTCAGCAGGAACTCGAGGATCGACCGGCGGGCGTCGGCCACGGCATCGGTGGTCGTCTTGACGACCATGCCCTCGCTGACGGGCTGCGTACAGGCGGTCTGCGGCTTGGGCATCATGGCGATGATGGGTTGACCGTTCTCATCCAGCATGGGCTGGCGGGTGGCAGGGTCCATCTTCGGCGTACCGATCTCGACCAGGCACATGCGACACATGCCGACGGGGTCGAGCTTGGGGTGATAGCAAAAGACGGGGATGTCGTTACCGATAAGCTTGGCGGCCTCGACGACGAGGGTACCGGCCGGCACGGCCAGTTGGTGGCCGTCAATGGTGACATGTACCAGATTGGACTTAGCCATAGCTAACGCTCTTTCGTCGCCAAAGTCGGCTCGATGCGCAGCGGAACCACCTCGCGCCAGGCGCGACGAGGACGGGTGCTAGCCGTCTGTGCCAGGAACTCGTCGCGGAAGTGCTTGATGGTGAACAGCATGGGGCTGGTGGAGAACTCGCCCAGGGGGCAGAAGCACCGGCCCACCATCTGGTTAGCGATGTTCTCGACCAGGGTGATGTCCTCCGGCGTGCCCTGACCGGCTACGATCCGGTCCAGCACCTTCTGCGCCCAGTAGGTCCCCTCGCGGCAGGGGGTGCATTTGCCGCACGACTCGTGCCTGAAGAAGCGCACCATCTTGGCCGCCGCCAGGGGAACATCGTCATTCTGGCTCAGGATGATCATGGACGCCGAGCCAAGTTGTGAGCCGACACTGGGTACCGATTCGTAGTCCATGGGCGTGTCCAGCACCTGGTCGGTGGCGGCCATGATGGGTGCAGACGCGCCAGCAGGCAGAATAGCCTTGATTGGCGCGCCATCCAGCGTGCCGCCGCCGTGAACCTCGATGAGTTCGCGGAACGTAGTCGCCAAGGGTAGCTCATAGTTGCCGGGGCGTTTGATATTGCCGCTCAGGCAGAAGATTTTGATACCAGGGCTTCTCTCGGTTCCCCACTGGCGGTACCAGTCTGCCCCGTTGGCGATGATGGGCTGGACGTTGGCGAGGGTCTCGACGTTGTTGATAATGGTAGGCTTGCCATACAGGCCAACGGCGGCCGGGAAGGGCGGCTTGAGGCGTGGCTGGCCGAGCTGGCCTTCCAGGGAGTTGAGAAGGGCCGTCTCCTCGCCGCAGATGTAAGCGCCCGCGCCCGAGTGGACATATATTTCCAGGCTGTAGCTGGTGCCGAACAGGTTCTGGCCCAGGTAGCCGCGCGCTTTGGCGTCAGCGATGGCCTGCTCTAGACAGCGGATGACATCGTAGTACTCGCCGCGCACGTAGATGTAGGCGGCATTGGACTGGATGGCGTAGGTACTGAGGGCTGTTCCTTCCAGGAAGAGGTGCGGATTGCCCTCCATGATCTCCCGGTCTTTGAAGGTGCCCGGCTCACTCTCGTCAGCGTTGACGACCATGTAGCGGGGAAAGACGCCCTTAGGTAGGAAGCCCCACTTAACGCCGGTGGGGAAACCCGCGCCACCGCGGCCGCGCAGGCCCGACGCCTTCACCGTATCGGCGATGGCCTGGGGCTGCATCTCGGTGACAGCCTTGCGCCAGGTCTCCCAGCCGCCGTGCTGCTCGTAGACATCGAGGCGGTCAATATTCGGAATATCCCGATTCTGCAGCAGGATGTGTTTCACCATACGTCCTCATCGCATCCGTCAGACCCTAAAGGTCGCGAAGGCCTTTGGGGCCTACTCACCAGCTCTACAGGGGCGCGGCGGCGGACAGCGGCTCGGCATCGGCCATGTTGGCCCGCAGCGGCTCACCCGCACGCAATAGCTCGATGATGCGGTCGAACTTCTCCTCCGTCAAGAACTCCTGGAACTCAAGGTTCACCTGCATGCACGGCGCGCGGTGGCAGGCCCCGATACACATGGCATGCTCAATGGTGAACAGGCCGTCGGGCGTCGTCTCGCCGTCCTCAATGCCAAGCCGCGCCCTCACGAACTCGTAGAAGCGATCGGCGCCGCGCAGCGCGCACGGCAGGTCGTTGCAGAAGTGGATGACGTATTTGCCCATCGGCTCCTCAAAGAGGAGGCTGTAGAAGCCGATAACGCCCTGCACCTCGGTGGGGTCCATCTCCAGCACCTCGGCGATCTCGCGGGCCGCCTGCTGGGTGATGGAGTGGGTCGGGCTATCGGCCTGGGCCAGATAGCAGGCGTAGATGACTGCCGAGGCCTTCTCGTTGGGCGGGTAGTGCGTCAGCCGTTCGGCCAGAAGTTGCTTGGAGTGTTCGCTGAGCATAGTGGCTTCCTGACCCCCAACCCCCGACCCCCGGCAGAATTGGCGGTCGTCGGTCGTCGGTCGTCGCGCTAGCGGTCAATCTCACCCAGGATGGGATCCCAGGAGGCGATGATCGCGATTAAGTCGGATATCAGCATGCCCGTCACGACCAGGGGCATGGACTGGAGAGCGGCAAAAGCGCCAGAACGCTGGTGGCAGCGGTAGGGTTTGGCCGAGCCATCACTGTGCATGAAGAAACCCATCTCGCCGCGCGGCGACTCGACGGCAAAGTAGGCCTGACCAGGCGGGGTACGGAAGCCCTCGGTCCACAGCTTGAAATGGTGGATGAGGGATTCCATGCTGATGGCGATCTCTTCCTTGGGCGGCGGGGCGACCTTACGATTGGCGGTCATCCAACGGCCAGGGGGCATAGCGTCCAGGGCTTGCTGAGCGATCTTGACGCTTTCGCGAATCTCTTGCAAGCGTAGCAGGAAGCGGGCGTAGGTGTCGCCCTCCGTCCGCACGAGCACGTTGAATTGGAAATCCACCTGGTCGTACGCGAGGTAGGGCATGTCGCGGCGCAGGTCCCAGTCTACCCCCGACGAGCGGGCGATGGGGCCGGACACACTCCAGCGCATGGCGTCTTCCTTGCTCAGCACGCCAACTTTCTGGGTGCGGTCGAGGAAGATAGGGTTGCTGATAAGAATCTCTTCGATCTGGTCAACCCGGCCAGGGATATAGTCCAGATAGGCCTGGACGGCGCGGTCGAAGCCCTGGGGCAGGTCGTAGGCCAGGCCGCCGGGGCGGATGTAGCTGGTCATCATCCGCTGGCCCGATACCAACTCCATGATGTCATAGACCCGCTCGCGAGCATCGATGGCCCACAGGAACGGGCTGGACGCGCCCAGGTCCATCGCCGACGAGCCGGCGAACAGGAGGTGGCTGGAGATACGGTCGAGTTCAAGCAAGATGACGCGCGCGTACTGAGCCTTGAGCGGCACGTCCACGTCGAGGAGTTTCTCGACTGTGCCGCTAAAGGCCATGTTGCAATGGAGCGGCGCAGCGTAGCCGGTGCGGTCGGTGCATGTCAGCGCCTTCAGATACGACTTACTCTCCATCGTCTTCTCGATACCAGTGTGGAGGAAGCCGATGTCGGGCATGACGCGCACGAGGCGCTCGCCGTTAAGCTCTGTCACCAGCCGCAGCACGCCATGGGTGGCGGGGTGCTGCGGCCCAATGTTCATGACCATCGTCTCGCCGAAGGGGTCGTCCTGGGACTCGGCCGTCTGACTGGATACGGCGAGGGGGCCGATGGTGGAGGCGTCATCGAGGGTCAGCCCAACATGCTGGCGCATGCCGCCGGTCGGCTCGATGGGCTGCTTCCAACTGTCCTTGTACGTCGGGTCAGGCGGAGCGTCCGCGCCAACCAACGCGCTCGGCTGGACAGCCTTGATCTCGGCCGCGCGGGCCAGACCCTGAGGGGTAAACGGTTTGCGGCTGTGAATCTCGTGGGCATTGTGAGAGAAGGCCACTTCCTCGTAGCCCAGCGGAAAGTCGCGGCGCAGCGGGTAGGCCGCGTAGTTGTGGGGCATCAGAATGCGACGCAGGTCAGGGTGACCGTCGAAGCGGATGCCGAACATGTCGTAGGTTTCGCGCTCGAACCAGTTGGCGCCAGGGAAGGCGCCGGTGATACTGGGGACGGTGGGCACGCCGTCGACGTCGGGCACACCAACCCGCAGCGACAGTCGACAGCGATGCGGGTGTGACAACAACTGGTAGACCACCTCGAAGCGAGGCGTAGTCGTGTAGTAGTCCACGGCGGTGACGTCCATCACCTGGGTGAAACCACCGTCGGGATTGAGCAGGAACGCCACAGCATCAACGATTTTGTCGGCCGGTACGAGAGCCGAGACGTGGCCGTTCATCACTTGGGTTGGGACATCACCGTAACGCTGGCGCAGGGCATCCAGAGTCTGTTCGACGTGGCTCATGGTCAACTCCGCCCCGGGGCCTTGTCGTAGACGGCGACAGTGGTCGGGTAGGTTCGGGTGCGCAGATCGACCGGCGGCTCCTTGACTCCGCGTAGCTTCTCGCGCTCGATCTTCTCGTGAAGGAGCATGATGCCATCGATGAGAGCCTCGGCGCGCGGCGGGCAGCCCGCCACGTAGACATCGACGGGCACGACCTCATCGACGCCTTGCACCAGGGCGTAGTTGTTGAAGATGCCGGTGCATGAGGCGCAGTCGCCCATGGAGACCACCCATTTGGGGTCGGCCATCTGGTCGTAAATCTGGCGCAGCACAGGGGCCATCTTGCGCGACAGCCGCCCCGCGACAATCATCAGGTCGGACTGGCGGGGCGAGGCGCGCATCAGCTCCAGGCCGAAGCGGGCCATATCCTGGCGCGGGCCTTGCGCGTGCATCATCTCGATGGCGCAGCAGGCCAGGCCGAACATGGCGGGCCACATGGAGCGCGTACGCGCCCAGCCGAGGGCTTTCTCCAGGGACACCGTCACGATGCCCATGTCGCCGGCTTTTTGCTCAAGACCCATGTCTCACCCCCTTCAAGCAATCCCACACGATGAGGCTATTCTAATCCAGCGCCCTTCTTTCACCAGATATACGTAGCCAAGAACAATGAGGACGAAGAAGAATAGGATCTCGTTTCCGGCGCCAAAACCAGATGGGATCCATGTTTTTGTAGATGACCGCCCACGGGTAGAGAAAGACGATTTCTACGTCGAAGATGATGAAGATGGTAGCGATCAGGTAATAGCGAATCGGGAAGCGACGCTGGGCGTGGCCGATCGGTCGCATACCCGACTCGTAGGGCATGGCCTTCGCGCGGGTCGGCACGTGGGGGCCAAGGACACGGCTGACGATGAGGATCAGCACGCCAAAAACCAGGGCCAGCGTGAACATGACCAGGATGGGCAGCCAGAATCAGCGGGCATAATTCGTCTCCGCCACGCGGTAGGGGGCTAGGCCCCATCTCGATCTTCAAGTTTCTGGCGCGGTTTTCGGTCCTTCGGGGCGCTGGTTCGGTAGCGTCGCGCGTCGCCGCACTGCCTCTATCACAGTTCCAGGTTATTACCACGGCGGCGCAGCGCGCTTAAAGCCTGGGTATCCATTGGTCGGTCCCGCCGAATGGCATTCGGCGGCTGGTATGTCATGCCTGCTCACACAGGCGGGCAGATGGATCTGAACCTGCCTCGGCAGGTTTCGCGTGACAGGCCGCGATTCTCCATCGCGCAGATCACCCCTCACCGCGCGCAGCAAGTCGGCCGGATAAGCCCACTTCCCGGTGTCAGCCCGCGCTCACGCATCGCCTTCGCCACCTTGCCGGAGATAGGCTTGGGCTTGCCGCTGGGTAGCGTCGCCCCTGTCGCAGGGCGAGTCCCCGCAGGCGCCCTGCCTGCGCCTGCGCCCTGGCGCGGCAGTGCCGTTTCGTGGCGGCAGCAAAGTTTTGCCGGATAAAGTTCACCCTCAAGCGCCACCCGCGCTCACGCATCGCCTTCGTCACCCTTGCCGGTATAGGTTTTCGGGCTCGCTTTACGGGCGCGTCGACGCGGCCCCCGTCGGGGCAGGCCCAGGGGCCGGGGCAGCGGCCACCGGCGCCGGCGCGGGAGTCGCCGGGGCGGCCTTGGCCTTGTCACGGGCCTCCTTCTCCGCACGCACCGCCGATTCCTCGGCCCAAGCACGGGGATGGGTCCGCGCGTAGAAGGTCGTGGTGACCGACAGCATCTCTTTGTTATAGATGGCCGACTCGTGGCGTTCGTAGGCCGATAGCTCGTAGTCGTGGTTCATCTTGATGGCGTCGAAGGGGCAGAATTCAGCGCAATAGCCGCACTGCATACAAATAGTCGTATCGAGATAGAACTCTTCCGGCTCCGGCTTGGGCTTGCCATTGGGCTGCGTGCCGCGCACGATCCAGATGCATTGGGGCGGGCAGACCTTGGCGCAGATGCCGCATGAGGTACACCAATCCTGGCCGGTCGTGCCATCGACGATGAGCATCGGGTAGAAGCGAAATCGCTCTGGAATGGCGAGCTTCTCTTCCGGGTACTGGACGGTGAAGAGGCCTCTGGCGTCGTTGGGCGTCTGGCGGACGGCGTTGGGCGTCGCCGCGCGCGCCTTGACGCGCCGTGGGTCTTCCGTGTACGTTTCAACGAAGTGCCTGAGCGTGACCAGCATGCCACGCAGCACGCCACTTCCAAACATTCGTCCCCCTAGCGATCCAGTTCGCCTAGCACGATGTCGATGCTGCCCAGGTTGGCGACGATGTCGGCGATTTTGAAGCCAATGGACATCTCGCGCAGGGCCTGGATGTTCACGAAACTAGGCGCGCGCACGTGATAGCGGTACGGGTTGGCCGTGCCGTCGCTGACGACGAAGAAGCCCGTCTCGCCCTTAGGATTCTCGACGCGGCCATAGGCTTCGCCCTTGGGCACGCGAATCTGCCACGCTTTGCGGCCCGCCAGGATGGGGCCGTCGGGCAAGCTATTGAAGGCCTGCTGCAGGATGCGAATGGACTGGCGCACCTCGGCGACGCGAATCAGATAGCGGTCATACAGGTCGCCGTTGGGACGGGTCGGGATCTCGAAGTCGAAGCGGTCGTAGATACCATAGGGCTGGTGACGGCGGATGTCGTACTTGACGCCCGACGCGCGCAGCAGCGGCCCTGAGATACTCAGCCCGATGGCCGCCTCGGCAGGCAAAACGCCGACGCCAATGGTCCGACTGTGAAGAATCTCGTTGGCTGTCAGGTACTCCTCTAGCTCGTCGATCTCGCGGGGCAGGCGCTCGAAGGCTAGCTCGTGGGCGAGAGGCATGAACTCCGGCGGCAGGTCGTAGGCCACGCCGCCAAAGCGCATGTAGTTGCACATCATGCGCGAGCCGCTCGTCATCTCGAACAGGTCGAGAATCAGCTCGCGGTTCTCAATGGCGTACAGGATCGGCGTAAAGAACGCGCCGAGGTCGGACAGGAACTGGCCCAGGCCGAAGAGGTGGTTCTGGACGCGGGTGAACTCCTGCATGATGACGCGAATGTACTCAGCGCGTTCCGGCGGCTCGACCCCCATCAACTTCTCCACAGCCAGGGCGTAGCCAGTATTGTTGCCCATCGAGCAGAAGTAGTCGAGGCGGTCGGTGAACGGCATGTTCTGCAGCCACATGTTACGCTCGCCGATCTTTTCGTGGTTGCGGTGCAGGTAACCGATGACCGGCATCACGTCCACTACCGTCTCGCCATCGAGCGTCACCTGCATCCGGAAGACGCCGTGGGTGCTGGGATGCTGTGGCCCCATGTTGATGACGAACTTCTGGGTATGGATCGTGTTCAGCTCGGAAACATCGACGACGGGCAGGGACTCATCGGGCGAGGTGGCCTTCGCCGGATCCCAATGGCGGGGGTAGGCAACATTGCGGGCGAACCTGGCACGCTCCTCGGCGCGGACATGGTGGCCGCCGGGCCAGCGACTGGCAAAGGGCTTGGTATCGCCCTCGTAATAGGCCTCGTGGTAGTCCTTGCGTAGCGGCCAGCCCTCAAAGCCGTCCCACATCAGGACGCGGCGCAGATACGGATGTCCGGCGAAGCGGATGCCGTACATGTCGTAGACTTCCCGCTCCTGGAAGTTGGCGCCAGGCCAGACGGAGGTCACGCTGGGAATGACCGGGTCGTCCTTGTCGGTGGCGTGGGCCTTGATGATCAATCCCTGCGACGGCTCGTTACCAATGACCTTCATCGGGTATAGATGATAAACCGCCTCAAGGTGGTCAGGGTAGTCGACGGCGGTCATGTTCGCCAGATAGGTATAGCCCATCTGGTCGCGCAGGTAGCGAGAGACTTCGAGCAGGCGGTCGGCCTGGACGACGGTCGCCCCACCGGCATCGATGCTCACCACGTCGGGGAAAGCCTGGTCGAGGCTGGGCGCGGGGGATGTGTGGATGAGGGGATCAATCACGGCGGCCATGAGCTAGTCCCCCTGTCCTGCGCCCGGCGGCAAAAGGTCGGCCGGGATGGGGTCCACACCCGGCGTCAGGCCGCGCTCGCGCATCGCCTTGGCGACCTTGCCAGAGATGGGCTTCGGCTTGCCGCTGGGCAACGTCTCCGCGCCTGTCGTAGGGGCAGGCCCCTGTGCCTGCCCTGCCTGTGCCTGCCCTGCCGCCAGGGCCGCGAGCGCAGGGGCAAGGGCCGCCGCCGCAGCGAGTTTCGCCGCTTCGTCGGCCGCCTTGCGCTCGGCCTCGGCGGCCTTGAGGGCAACCTGTAGCTCGGGCACCTGACGCGGGTCGATGAGATCGGGGCCGAGGATGGGGACGGGGATTTCTTCGGTCTGGCCGCGCCGATACCAGGCCACGTCCTGGACACGCTCGGCATCCACCTTCTCCTGGAGCTTCATCAGCCCATGCAAGAAGGCCTGGGGGGTGGGCGGGCAGCCGGGGATGTAGACATCGACGGGTAGGAATTGATCAATACCGCTGACGACGTTGTAGCCTTCCTTGAAAGGGCCGCCACCATTGGCGCAACAGCCCATCGAGATGACATACTTCGGTTCTGCCATCTGGTTATAGAGGCGGACGATTTGCGGCAGCATCTTCTTGGTGACGGTTCCGGACACGATCATGACGTCGGCCTGACGTGGCGAGGCGCGGGTCAGGCCCCAACCGAAGCGGTCGAAATCGTACCGCGACGCCGCCTGGGAGATGAACTCGATGGCGCAGCAGGCCAGGCCGAACTGCATCGGCCACATGGAGTAGCGGCGGCCCCAGTTATAAGCGGGGTTCACCGCGTCCAATAGTTTACTGAAGGTGGTCACAAGGATGCCGGGTGGGGCCGCATCCTCGGCCATGAACTCCTCTTCGGTCATCAGGCGCAGCTCGTAGGACTGGCTGCTATTCCCGTTTTGGCCATTGCCTGGCGCGTCGGCCATGCTAGTCGTCTCCCTCAAGCACGCGGCCCGTCCTTGTAGAGGACGGCGCGAAGCACCTGGTAGCTCGTAGGGCTGAAGTCACGCTGATTATAGAGAGGGCCAGCAGCCTTGTCAACACAGAATGAGAATCGGGTGAGAAGCAGCCAGTCCAGGCTCGCTGAGATTATAAACACCGTGACACACTGGGTCAACGTCGGAGCGTTAGCCTTGCATCAACCGCGCTAGCTCCCGCAGCCGCTCGACCAGCGGCGGCAGCGTCGCCAGGACGTGGTCCACGTCGGCGTCGGTGTTCTCGTAGCCGAGGCTGAGACGCAGGCTGCCCACGGCCAGGGCTGACGGCAGGCCGCAGGCGCGCAGCACGTAGCTCGGCTCCAGGCTGGCCGAGGTGCAGGCCGAGCCGCTGGAAGCGCAGATACCCGCCAGGTCCAGCCCCAGCAGAAGCTCTTCGGCCCCGCTCAGCCCCGCGATGGCGAAGCTCGCCAGGCCGGGCAGGCGCTGAGTAGGGTGGCCGGTCAGCGCCGTGTCGGGCACAGCGGCGAGAATACCCGCGATGAGACGGTCGCGCAGGCGCGTCATATGCGCGGCGTGGGCTGCCCGGTTCGCCTGCGCCCACGTCAGGGCAGTCGCCGCGCCGACAATAGCGGTGATGTTCTCCGTGCCCGCGCGGCGGTTGCGCTCCTGGCTGCCGCCAGTGATCTCGGGCAATAGCGGCGTACCCTGGCGCACGTAGAGGATGCCCACCCCCTTGGGGCCGTGAAACTTGTGGGCGGCCAGGGTCAACAGATCGACACCCAGACGATCAACGTTGATATCCAGGATGCCGCCACCCTGGACAGCGTCGGTATGCATTAGCGCGCCGTGGCGGCGCACGAGGCGAGCGATGTCGGCGACGGGTTGTAGCGTGCCGATCTCGTTGTTGGCGAGCATGACGGACACCAACACGGTGTCGGGGCGCAGCGCGGCCTCGACCTGGGCAGGGGTGACACGCCCGTACTCGTCTACCGGCAGAATCGTAGTTGTGAAGCCAAAATGCCGCCCCAACTGCTCAACAGTGTGCAGGACGGCGTGGTGCTCGATGGCAGTGGTGATGAGGTGCGCGCCCTTACCCCGCTCGCGCCCCGCAAAAGCAGCGCCACGCACGGCCAGATTGTCGGACTCGGAACCGCCACCGGTAAAGATGATGTCACGAGGAGTCGCACCAAGGGCGTCGGCCACGGCACGGCGGGCGTCGTCCAGCGCCGCCAGCGCGGCGCGGCCGAGGCTATGGACGCTGGAGGGGTTACCGTACTGGGTCGTCAGATAGGGCTGCATGGCGGCCACGACGTCAGGGTGAATGGGGGTCGTGGCGGCATGGTCCAGATAGATGAGTCGCGAAGACATAACCAATCCCTCCCCGGCGCTTGACAGAACGCCGTGATAGCAGTATAGTTGAGGTGCTACGTGTTGCTCGCTGTTGGTTCAATACGTAGCGGTGTAGGGGCGCGGTCTTCGCGCCGTGTACCGGCGGCAGGGCGAGGGGGTCTCGCCCCTACCAGTCCGTAGGATGCGACGGCAACAAGGTCAGGTCATCGTGGTGGCAGGCGAGGCAACGCGCAGGCGCTGGGGACGATGGCTGGTGGCGGCGGTGGCCGCGCTGCTACTGCTCAGCCTGGCCGGTTGCGGCACGCAGGCGGCGTACATCCCCGAAGCGGTGGTCATCCTCAACCCTACCCCCGGTGCGCCCAACGTCTACAGCGCGCAGGTCGTGGCGGCGCCGGTCCCACCCACTGGTCCGCTCCCCCCCTACCCACCCGGCCCGCCGCCCACCGGCTGCCGCACCATCCACGTTGTACAGCCTGGCGAGACGGTATCCTCCATTGCGCTGC